>NZ_MUFI01000030.1:0-42778 GCF_001996265.1 Salinivibrio sp. MA440 | reverse complement strand
CCACCATAGATCAGTTGGATACTAAACAAAAAAAAGCCGAATTCGCATTCGGCTCTTTATACTAAAAGGTCGATATATAGATAAAAACCGTAAACTTAGTGGGCTTCTCCCCAGTTATCGCCAAATCCTGCCTCAGCAATTAAGGGCACATCAAGTACAGCCGCCGACTCCATCAATTTTCGTACTTGGCTTTCAACTTTGGACATAGATGACGTTTTTACTTCCAACACCAGCTCATCGTGAACTTGCATCACCAGACGCGCGTCATCCGCGGCGTTGGCCTGAATCCACTGATCAACCAATATCATTGCACGCTTAATAATATCGGCGGCGGTACCTTGCATCGGCGCGTTGATAGCCGCACGTTCGGCTCCTTTGCGACGCATGCCATTGCGTGATTTTATTTCAGGTAAGTACAAACGACGGCCAAAGATAGTCTCCACATAACCTTTTTCTGCGGCTTGCTCACGGGTGCTATCCATATATGCTTTCACGCCTGGATAACGATCGAAGTAGGTGTCCATGTAGGTTTGCGCTTCATGGCGACCAATACCAAGCTGGCGTGAGAGGCCAAAGGCACTCATACCATAAATCAAACCAAAGTTGATCGCTTTGGCGCGGCGACGCTGCTCACTGGTGACCTCATCAAGACTCACCCCCATCACTTCGGCCGCCGTGGCTGCGTGAATATCTTTGCCCTCACGGAACGCTTCTAACAAGGCTTTATCACCGGATAGGTGCGCCATAATCCGTAATTCGATCTGCGAGTAATCCACCGCTAAAATCGTATGATCCGGTTCCGCGGTGAAGGCTTCACGAATACGGCGACCCTGCTCGTTCCGAATCGGGATATTCTGTAAGTTTGGATCGGTTGACGATAAACGCCCAGTGGCTGTGACCGCTTGATGATACGAGGTATGCACGCGGCCCGTTTGTGCATTGATCATGCGTGGCAGTTTATCCGTGTAGGTTGATTTGAGTTTCGCAAGGCCACGATACTCCAAGATACGCGCAGGCAACGGGTAATCGAGCGAGAGCTCTTGCAGCACTTCTTCATTGGTCGACGGGCTACCTGACGGGGTTTTCTTGACCACAGGCAGACCCATCTTCTCAAATAAAATCGCCTGTAATTGCTTCGGCGAGCTTAAGTTAAACTCTTCGCCGGCAATCTCAAACGCTTCACGCTCAAGCTCAATCAAACGGGTATGCAGCGCTTCTGATTGCGTCGCCAGCTTGTCTTTGTCAATTAATACACCATGACGTTCCATGCGCGATAGCACACTGACCAGTGGCATTTCATAAAACTCAAAAATGGTTTTTAACTTTTCATCACTGGTGACTCGTCCAATCAAATACTGATGTAAACGTAGGGTAATATCCGCATCTTCCGCGGCATAGGGTGCGGCCTGTTCTAACGGGATCTGATTGAAGGTGAGCTGCTTTTTTCCTTTACCCGCAATTTCTTCAAAGCTAATGCAGGTATGCTGTAAGTAACGCTCAGCGAGACTGTCCATGTCATGACGCCCCGCGACACTGTTGTACACGTACGACTCCAGCATGGTGTCGTAGGCTATCCCTTTTAATGTGATCCCGTGGCGCGCAAAGACACTGGCATCATACTTTAGGTTTTGGCCGACTTTCGCCGCCGCGGGATCTTCCAACCAAGGGCGCAATACAGTGATGACATCTTCCAGTGATAGCTGCTCAGGCGCTTCGAGATAATCATGGGCCACCGGTACATAAGCCGCTTCGCCCGGCGCCACCGCAAATGAAATACCAATCAGGTTGGCTTCCATATAGTTAAGGCTATCGGTTTCCGTATCCACCGCCACCACGTCAGCTTGACGAATTTTCTCTAACCATGTTTCCAGTGACTCGCGCGTGAGTACGGTTTGATAATGATCACGATCGATACAGACTGCCTGCGATAAAGGCTCATCAGAGGTTGATTCCTCTGGCGCATCTCCCTCGTCGAGCTCTTTTAGCCAACGACGGAACTGTAAATCGCGGTACATGGCTACCAAAGTATCATTATCAGGTGCTTGCTTAATCAGTTGTTGCGGGGTGAAATCAAGCGCCACATCTAATTTGATAGTAGCCAACTGATAGGAAAGATAGGCGCCCTCTTTATTGTCCGTTAGCTTTTTTGCCATGCTCTTGGCGCCGCGGAAGCTCAGCTCAGCAATTTTATCCAGATTGGCGTAGATATCATCCAAGCCGCCGAGGTTGGCAATCAACGCCGTCGCAGTTTTATCGCCCACCCCCGGCACGCCAGGAATGTTATCGACTTTATCACCCATCAGCGCGAGATAATCAATAATATGCTCAGGACCAAAGCCATACTTATCACGCACCGCATCCGGGTCCATCACCACATTAGTCATGGTGTTGATTAAGGTGACATGCTCGTCCACTAATTGAGCCATATCTTTGTCGCCGGTGCTGATCAGTACCGGCATTCCGGCTTGTGAGGCCTGAGTGGCAAGTGTGCCGATAACGTCATCGGCTTCGACCCCCTCTACCGCAAGTAAAGGCAACCCCATTGCTTTAATGATCTTATGCAGGGGGGCTATTTGCCCACGTAAGTCATCTGGCATCGGTGGACGATTCGCTTTGTACTGTTCGTACATGTCATCGCGGAACGTCTTCCCTTTGGCATCAAAAATCACCGCGACATGAGAATGCGGGTATTGGCGCAATAAACTACGCAGCATATTCACCACACCATAGACCGCACCCGTCGGCTCACCTTCACTATTGGTGAGGCTGGGTGACGCATGGTAAGCCCGGTAAAGATAAGAGGATCCATCCACCAGGATGAGGGGGTTATCGGGAAGAGTTGCCATATCAGTATCTTGATTGCCAGTTAAACACGTTAGTCGTTAAGCATGCCACGAGTCGTGACCCCTGTTAACCATGGTTTTTCCCATCGCGTCGTCTATCTGTGGATAACTTTGTTGGTAAATATTTTATAGGGTTTTTGGCTTGTCTAAATAGAGAAGAAAAATAAATTTTTAACCTTTAATAATCAAACAGATAAATAAAAACAAAGGATCCTGATCTTGATCGAACAAGGATCTTGTGGTGTGGAAAAAGAAATCGCTATGGGTCTCAAGGTTGCAGAGAAAGTCATCATAAACTGCGGAGATAATCACCAATTTCATTGCCGAAGTTCGCTAAGCTTTCGCCTAACCCAGTACCAATGCGACACTGATAAACGTAGCCTATATTAGCGTCGTTGATCGTTGTGCATTGCCCACACTGATTGCGATATTTTTAATCTCGATACAAGGAGAGCGTGATGAAAAAGGTGGCTGTGATCTTATCTGGCTGCGGCGTGTTTGACGGCGCAGAGATCCAAGAGACCGTATTGTCGCTGCTAGCACTAGAACAAAACAATGCGCAATGGCAGTGTTTCGCACCAGATATCGATCAGCACCATGTGATCGATCATCGTACTGGTGAGCCGATGAACGAAACGCGCAATGTGCTCACCGAAGCCAGCCGTATTGTTCGTGGTGAGATTCTTCCGCTTACCGATTTAAACGTCGATGACTTCGACGCCTTACTGGTCCCCGGTGGCTTTGGTGCAGCCAAGAACTTGTCAGACTTTGCTTACAATGGCGATCCGGTGCAGGTACACCAAGATATGTTTGCGGTTTGCCAAGCTTTTATGCGTGCAGAAAAGCCCGCCGGTTATATGTGTATCGCACCAATCATGATCCCGCAGATCTATCCAAAAGGTGTAAAAGGCACCATTGGCAATGAACCTGATATCGCTGCCGCCTTTAATCGTATGGGGGGTGAACATATTGACTGCCCAGTATCGGATTATGTGCTGGATCAGCGCCATCATCTGCTATCCACACCGGCCTATATGCTAGCAACGTCTGTTTCGGACGCAGCTAGTGGTATCAATCGGATGGTGAAAAAACTGGTTGAGCTCGCCTAAGCAAATAATAACGGGAAAAAGAAAGACACAAAGAAAAAAGCGACGCCGAGGTGGGCGTCGCTGTAACAAGTGAGCGCAAAAACAAAGCTGTCTAGTAACAGTTTGCTGGCCCCAATACACTGGAAGCAATGTGAGCAATGTCGTGCCTTCAACGCCTAGCTTGTGGGCTTTGCCCTGAAGACAAGTTAACAATAACCATTCTCATTACCATTTTCAACACTTAGTTGATAATCTTTTTCATTTATTGATCTTGTGCTCAGACTCATTCGCTGTCATCAAACTGTTATTGCACCCACCGCCATCACGCCAACACTCCTGGTTCGAAAAGCCAGCGCCCAAAAAGAAAAAAGCGACATCCCGAAAGATGTCGCCTAGCAAAAAACGGACTAACTTAATCACTGTTTGATAAGCGCCCCGCTAATACACTGGAAGCAATGTGAGCAATGTCGTGCCTTCAGGAACGTCGTGTCATGTCCCTGAGTGCAAGTTAATAATAACCATTCTCATTATCGTTAATCAAGAAGAAAATACGTTTATTTTTTATTCGCTGTACATTTATTGATCTGCTTCTCAAAATAAAGCCGGTAATCGGTAAGCTGACCTTTTTGCTCCAATGCCACCATCTGATAGCCATGACGCACCAGCATGCACACCATCGCGGTAAAGCGGTTGCGTGATTTGACCGCAAGTGTTTGATAGCCAGAAGCCGCTACCCACGCTTCTTGAGCCTGTAGCAGCGCTTTCGCTACCCCTTGACCTCGCGCCGCTTTGCTCACCCCGCCCAGCCAGCTATAAAACTGCGTCTGACTGGTGGCATAGCCTATTTTCGCCCCCACAGGCTCACCGTTTTGATACGCGACCAATACCAATGCTTTGCGTCCCGCTAATCGCGCGTGACATTGCTCCAAGGATACACCTGCATCCAACTCGGGCACGCTGTTAAGCACTGTTGCCGCATCTTCTAAGTGCCCAGCACGAATTTCCATCTCACCTCCTCGCATTGACGTAAAAAAAGAGCCGCGATGCGACTCTTTATTCTGCTACTGATTAGGACGTTTGCTGCACCGCCCCCGACGGACTCACTTGTGTGATACGTCGGATAATCAGGTTGAGCAACACCCCATACATAGGAATAAACAGCCCCAAACTAATAATCAGCTTAAAGGCGTAGTCGACCAGGGCAATTTCAACCCAGTGCTCCGCCATAAAGGTATCTTGGCTTTGATAGAACGCAATCGCAAAAAAAGCGAGCGTGTCTGATGCGTTACCAAACAAGGTGGAGCAACTGGGGGCCACCCACCATTGGCGCTGCTGGCGTAAGCGATTGAACACATGAATATCTAAAATCTGACCCAGTAGATACGCCATAAAGCTGGCAATCGCAATCCGAGCGACGGTGAGATTAAAGTGGCCTAACTGCTCAATACCTTGGTAGCTACCTTGATAAAACAACACCGAAAGCACATACGAAATCAGCAGCGACGGCATCATTACGAATAAAATGATGCGACGTGCTAACCCAGGGCCATAAATCCTGACGGTCAGATCGGTAGCCAAAAAAATAAACGGAAAGGTAAACGCTCCCCAGGTGGTGTGGAAGCCCCAAACGGTAAAAGGGATCTGCACCAAGTAATTACTGGAGGCAATAATGATTAGATGGAATATAACGAGGTAACTCAGCGCTTTACGCTTCTGAGCGAGAGAAAAGTGGCTCATAGTGCACCTTTTTGTTATTGGGGGCGAGGGAACCCAAAATACTTAGCTACCTATCAACAGGCAGCGCGAGGTGGCGAATTATACAGCAATCAATCGACGGTGCCAGTGTAATTTAAAGAGGCGGATGACGTATCCACCAGCGCCGCAAGAAGGCTATCACTTCATCACCATCACTCTCCAATGGCTCCAACCATACGCTCTGGGTGTAATGGGCCGCTTTGAGCATCAGACGCGTGCCTTCAAAGTCAATTAGCCAGGTCATCATGTCGGCGTCTTGCTGGCTTTCCAGTACTTGAGCTTGTAACACGTCAAGCAATGGCTGACAGATAAGCTCGGCATTATCCGCATCAAGCTGTGGCTGAGAAAATGCCAAGGCACAGTCTGATTCAATCAAAAGCCAATTACTCGGTACCATAACCGTACTCACTGATGCCCAGGTGATCGTCAATTAAATCTAAAAACGCATCGCCGAATTTTTCCAGTTTGCGCTGGCCGACGCCACTGACCGCCAACAGCTCAGCGTGTGAGGAAGGCAGCATCTCGGCCATTTCCATCAAGCTGGCATCGTTAAACACCACATACGGTGGAATATCTTCCTCATCGGCAATCGCTTTACGTAACTTACGCAACTTGGCAAATAGCTTTTTGTCGTAATGGCGCTGACTCAGCTTATTGGCTTTGGTGCGTGGGCTGAGGCCGATACGTGGTACCGCCAATTCAAGCGCCATTTCGCTACGCAATAGTGGCCGCGCTTGTTCAGTCAACTGCAACACCGAGCTGCGAGCAATGTTTTGCAACAGATAACCGCGGTGGATCAATTGGCGAATAATGCTTACCCAGTATTCATGACTCCACTCTCGCCCGATGCCATAGGTCGATAGCTTGTCGTGACCATGATCTTTAATGCGCTGATTTTGCATTCCGCGCAGCACTTCAACCACATACCCGACCCCGAAGCTTTGGTTGACACGGTAGACGCATGACAGCGCTTTTTGCGCTTGCTCAGTGCCATCGAAGTGAGTAGGTGGGTCGAGACAAATATCACAGTTGCCACACGGGGTTTGGCGGTTTTCGCCAAAGTAGTTCAGGAGCACTAAACGGCGACAGGTTTGCGCTTCGGCAAACGCGCCCATCGCAGTCAGTTTATGGCTTTCGACCTGCTTTTGTGGCCCCTCGGGCTTTTCTTCCAAACAGCGATGAAGCCACCCCATATCTGAGGGGTCATACAGCAACACCGCTTCAGCCGGTAGTCCGTCTCGTCCGGCACGGCCGGTTTCTTGATAGTAAGACTCAATATTGCGCGGTACATCGTAATGCACCACAAAGCGAACATTGGGCTTATTAATCCCCATGCCAAATGCCACGGTCGCCACCACAATATTGACATCATCACGTTGGAACGCCTCTTGCACCGACCCGCGCGCCTCAGTGGTCATCCCTGCATGGTAAGCAGCGGCGAGCATATTGTTGTCGCACAGTTTTTGCGCGACCTGCTCTACTCGCTTGCGACTATTGCAATACACAATGCCCGACTGACCGCGTAGGCCAGTTAAAAAATGCACCAATTGCGCTAAGGGTTTATGCTTTTCTAATAGCGTGTAACGAATATTCGGGCGATCAAAGCTGCCCAGATGCACCAGCGGATCGTTCAGGGTAAGGCGAGATAGAATGTCCTCGCGCGTGGTGGCATCCGCGGTCGCCGTCAGCGCCATCACCGGCACATCGGGGAAATGCTGTTTCAGCTGACCCAAAGAGGCGTATTCGCGGCGAAAGTCATGCCCCCACTGGGAAATACAGTGCGCTTCATCCACCGCCACTAATCCAAGTTGCCAATCACTTAAGCGATGAAGAAAATCACGGCCCAGGGCACGCTCAGGCGACACGTACAGCAGTTTCACCTCGCCATGGTTTAAGGCGCGCAAAGTCTCCGCTTGCGCCTCGGGGGTCATCGCCGAGTTTAAGCAAGCCGCCGTGACGCCATTGGCATTGAGCTGATCAACCTGATCTTTCATCAACGAGATCAAAGGCGAAATCACCACGGTCAAACCAGTACGTACCAACGCAGGGATCTGATAGCACAGTGATTTCCCGCCTCCGGTTGGCATAATCACCAAGGCATCACGGCCAGCAATCGCTGCGTCAATCACCGCTTGCTGACCCTCGCGAAATTGATGATAACCAAACACCGCTTTGAGTACCTGGTGGGCAGGACTCGTGGCAGGGTCAATGGTAGCGGCGTCGGTCGCCGTTGGTGTATCGACATGAGCGGGGGTGGCGGACATAATCAAGCTCGTTACTCAAACTGGCGCTCATTCTACCGACACCCTCTGACTGATGAAACCCTGAGCACTAAGAAAGGTGCTTGCGCCGGTGCTTACAACTTGTTACATCTAGTCAACATGCATGAATACGCGTTCATTCCTTATCGATACCCATAACGAGAAAACACCGTGATTCCAGATCCGAAACGCGCCCGCCAAGGCGTGCTATTAGCCCTTGCAGCTTACATTATGTGGGGAATTGCCCCTATATACTTTAAAACGGTCAACCATATTCCGGCGCCAGAAATCTTGTCGCATCGGATTATTTGGTCGTTTGTCTTTTTGGCATTGCTGCTGTTTTTTACCCGTCGTTTTTATCAGCTTAAACCGATTATCCGCGAGCCGAAAAAGCTGTTGATGTTGATGCTCACCTCTTGCTTTATTGGCTGTAATTGGCTGATTTTTATCTGGGCGATTGTTAATAACCGCATGCTGGATGCCAGCCTTGGCTACTACATTAATCCACTGGTGAACGTGGCACTGGGGATGATCTTTCTTGGTGAGCGTTTTCGCCGTCTACAGTGGCTTGCCGCCGCGCTGGCGTTGGTGGGGGTATTGGTACAATTGATTACCTTTGGCTCACTGCCTTGGATAGCCCTGGCGCTGGCCACCAGCTTTGCGATTTACGGCTTACTGCGCAAAAAAATCAATCTCCCTGCGGTACCAGGGTTGTTTGTGGAAACCTGCACACTCTTGCCCGTTGCGCTGATTTATCTGTGGCAGTTTGCCGATACACCTAGCGCTAATCTGCTCGATAATCCCATTAGCCTAAATATGCTACTGGCCGCTGCCGGCTTGATCACCACGATACCTTTGTTGTGTTTTACCGGCGCCGCGACCCGCCTACCTTTGACGGTATTGGGCTTTTTCCAATACATCGGCCCAAGCTTAATGTTTTTACTCGCCGTCGGCTTGTATGACGAACCTTTCACCCCCGACAAGGCCACGACGTTCGGCTTTATTTGGGCCGCCTTGGCGATATTTAGCGTTGATGCCTATCAGAACAAACGACATCAAGTCACCAACATTAAACGTGCCGCGTTGTCAACAGGAAAACCAGAATGAACGAGCTGACTATTCTCGCCACGCTAGCGGGGGTACATATGATTGCGCTGCTCAGCCCCGGGCCCGACTTTGCCTTGGTGCTCCAAAATGCGACCCGTTATGGCCGTGCCACTGGCTTAGCGATTGCGCTAGGGTTATCGCTCAGTATTTTGGCACACACAATATTGAGCATTACCGGCATCAGTCTGTTGGTGCATCAGCACCCGCAACTGTTTATGTGGGTACAGGTGGCGGGGGGCAGTGTACTGATGTATTTAGGCCTTAGCGCCATTAAAGGTTTGCTCGCCGCCACCACAGCGCCAGTGCAAACCGCCAATGATGCGCCTGCGGTACGCGGCCAAAAACAGGCCTTTTGGAAAGGGGTGCTGACCAACCTTTTTAACCCGAAAGCCTTGGTGTTTTTTATTTCGTTGATGAGTACCTTGGTACCGGCCAGCATGTCTGCCAGTGGCAAAGCCATGGCCGTGGCGGTGGTGTTTCTGCTTTCATTAGGGTGGTTTTCTTCGCTCGCCTGGCTGCTATCAGGCAGTCGCGTACAGCAAGTGCTCACCAAAGTCGCCCCAGTTATCGATGGCCTGTGTGCGTTGTTGTTTTTGCTGCTAGGTGGCGCGGTCGTGTGGCAAGCCGGCGTATTCGGCTAACGCCGCGGCTGCAAAAATGCAGGCGATGGAGCAAATACCAATACGCCCAGCCGAGGCTGGGCGTATGTTACGTTTTCTAGCGTTAAGCAGCGGGGATTAAAGCGCTTCCAGTTTGGCGTACTGAGTTACCAACCACTTAATCCCTTCCCCATTAAAGGCGACTTGCACGCGGCTTTGTCCGCCACTGCCTTCAAAGTTGATGATGGTGCCTTCACCAAACTTAGGGTGCTGAACCCGCTGACCCAAACTAAACCCGGTTTGGTTAAAGTTCTCCTGAGTCTGCGTTTTGGAAAAACGACCACCGCTTGCAGCAGGGCGTGAGACATTGGCACGCATCCGCACTTCTTCCAAGCAGGCCTCGGGCAGCTCACGAATAAAGCGCGAGATCTTATGGAACATGTCTTTGCCGTACACACGGCGCATTTCTGCGTAGGTCAGATAGAGTTTTTCCATCGCTCGCGTCATGCCGACATAGCAAAGACGACGCTCTTCTTCTAGGCGACCCGCTTCTTCGGCTGACATCTGGCTGGGGAACATGCCCTCTTCCACTCCGACCATAAAGACTAAGGGGAACTCGAGACCTTTGGCACTGTGCAAGGTCATCAATTGGACCGCGTCATCAAACTCGTCCGCTTGACCTTCACCGGCCTCAAGGGCGGCGTGGGCCAAGAATGCCGACAGCGGTGTCATCCCTTCCGCTTCCGCCTCTTCGGGTGGCGTAAATTGGCGCGTGGCCGTCACCAACTCTTCCAAGTTATCAACGCGTGCTTGCGCTTTTTCACCTTTTTCTTGCTCGTACATGGCGCGCAAGCCGGAGTGACGGATCACGGCATCGGTTTGTTGATACAGTGCCATGTCACGGGTGTCATCTTCTAGCGCATTGACCAGCTCGATAAACCGGCCCAATGCATTGGCCGCACGCCCTGCTAGCGCTTTTTCGGCCAAGATTTGCTCGGCAGTGTGCCATAAGGTTTGGCCACGATCGCGCGCCGCACCACGAAGCGTCTCAAGAGTGCGATCACCAATCCCTCGAGTGGGCGTGTTTACCACCCGCTCAAACGCCGCATCGTCATTGCGATTCGCCATCAAACGTAAATACGCCAATGCATCTTTGATTTCCTGACGCTCAAAAAAGCGCATGCCGCCGTAAATACGATAAGGCAAGCCGGCTTGAATTAAGGCTTCTTCCAGCACCCGGGATTGGGCGTTGTTGCGGTATAAAATGGCGCTGTCACTCAGTACGCCCCCTTCGTCTTGCCAGGTTTTAATTTTCCCGACTACAAAGCGCGCTTCATCTAGCTCATTAAACCCGGCATACACCGAAATAGGCTCGCCCTCTTTGCCCTCGGTCCACAGGCTTTTGCCCATCCGGTCGGCGTTGTTTTCAATCAGGGTGTTCGCCGCTTGCAAAATCGTACTGGTCGAGCGGTAGTTTTGCTCCAAACGGATAGTCTGCGGGGTGGTGAAATCGTCCAGAAAACGCTGAATATTTTCGACTTTTGCGCCACGCCAGCCGTAAATGGATTGGTCGTCATCGCCGACAATCATCACTCTAGCCTGTTGACCGGCCATCATGCGTAGCCACGCATATTGGATGTTGTTGGTATCTTGAAACTCATCCACCAAAATGTGCTGGAAACGTGCTTGGTAATGATCACGGATCACCGCTTTGTCGCGCAATAACTCTAAGGTTCGCAGCAAGATCTCGGCAAAATCGACCAAACCGGCGCGATCACAGGCTTCTTGATACGCCTGATAAATCCGTAGCCAAGTGCTTTCAACCGGATCATGGCGGGTATCAATGTGCTTGGGACGCAAGCCTTCATCTTTTTTGCCATTGATGTACCAACTCGCTTGCTTGGCGGGCCAGTGTTTTTCATCCAAGTTTTGCGCTTTAATTAACCGGCGTAGCAAGCGCTGCTGATCGTCTGAGTCAAGAATTTGGAAGTCTTGTGGCAGGTTGGCATCCAAATAGTGGGCACGGAGAATACGATGGCAAATGCCGTGGAAGGTGCCACACCACATGCCCGAGGCGGTGCCTTGCATCAATTGCTCAATACGGCCACGCATTTCGGCTGCTGCTTTGTTGGTGAAGGTCACCGCCATCACCGAGAACGGCGACGCCTCTTCCACCCGCATTAGCCAAGCCATACGATGAACCAGCACTCGGGTTTTACCACTGCCAGCACCTGCCAGCACCAAATGGTTGCCGAGCGGCGCGGCCACGGCTTCACGCTGTTTGTCGTTGAGTCCGTCAAGAAGAGTTGATACGTCCATCGCCACCTGCCATTTTACTGGGTATTTATACACTGGTTGGCGATTATACCAGCTCAGCGCTAAATTGCGCGCCCGATAACGATCAGCGCTTCAACCGAGTGAATGGTGGAAATATCAGTACTATGAGTAATATCGGAGCTATGAGTAATATCGCATAACAGTATCGCGGCCTAACGGTGCCACTGCTGAATTAAGCTATCGAGTTCAGATAAATCATCGATCGCCACATCCGGCAAGGTGCGCCCTTTGTGCATCATGGGTGATTGCCGCTCTGGGCGAATCCAGCATGCTTGCATGCCCGCTTGACGCGCGCCGGCAACATCCGAGCTTAAATGATCGCCGACATGTAGAATGCGCGCTGGGGCGAGGCCCAAGGCCTGCGCGGCTTGAGCAAACATCTCAGGGCTTGGCTTGGCCGCGCCGTGTTCACCGGCACGGAAAATATGCTGGAAAAACGGCGTCATTCCAATCGCATCGGTGTCGACGTTGCCATTGGTGATCGCCACCAATGGCAGCGTCTCGGACCAGGCTTTTAAGTAAGCCAAACTTTGTGCCGGCGGAGTAAAATCACTGCGATAACCGCAGAAGAAGGTCGTAGCCGCTTGGGCTTGGACGCGCGCTTGCTCGGCCGTGAAGCCAACATGCTCACCGGCAAGCGTCAGCTGGGCAACCCGCATCGCGGTCACATCAAAGCGTTGTGCTGGGTTCTGGTCACGCGCTTGGCGACGAAACCCCGCCATCGTCGCGTTATCAAGCGCGGCAATTGGCGGACAATGCTCGCGCAAATAGTCAGTTAACGCCGCCTCGGCGCGTGCGATCACCGGCCAGTTATCGTACAAGGTGTCATCCAAGTCAAAACTCATCGCATCAAACGCCTGTAAGCGACGATAAAATTTCATATCACGACTCCGAGTTCGGTTTTTTATCTGGACCTGATTTGCGCGCTCTGGGATGCGCGGCATCGTACACTTTCGCCAAGTGTTGAAAATCTAAGTGGGTATAAATTTGTGTGGTGCTCAAATCGGCATGGCCGAGTAGCTCTTGCACTGCACGCAGATCCCCCGAAGATTCCAACATATGGGTGGCAAAACTGTGGCGCAATTTATGGGGATTAATATGACTATTGACCGCCTGCTTTTGTCCCCACTCTGCCATGCGTTTTTGCACGCTCCGATGCGAGATACGCTGGCCGAGCTTAGAAATAAACAGCGCGTCTTCTGGGCCTTTGAGGAGCTGATTACGGACTTTGAGCCAGTTCATCACCCAGGTTTTTGCCATGCCGGAAAAAGGCACAATGCGCTCTTTTTCTCCTTTACCGATGACACGTAAATCCCCTTTGCGTACTGAGACATCACGGACGTTGAGATCCACCAGCTCGGCCAAACGTAGCCCCGCGCCATACATCAGTTCCATCATCGCCCGATCACGCACCGACAAAGGATCGTCTTCGTCCACTTCGAGCAGCTGATGCATTTCATCCACATCCAAATTTTTCGGGAGATGACGGCCTTGTTTCGGCGCTGAGACCCCTTTGGCAGGATTGGCGGCAAGCTGTTCGGCTTGCACCAGATAGTCGAAAAAGCTACGCAGCGCGGACAAACGTAAAGCAATACTGCCCGGTTTCAGCCCATCACGTTTGGCTTGGCTCGAAATTTGTCGCACCCAGTCAGCATCAACATCGGTCCAGTGAGCGATGCCGCGCGCGGTCAGAAAGTCGACAATTTTATCTAACTGGCGCTGATAATTACGCTGGGTATGCGCACTGAGACCACGCTCGCTCAGCTGATATTGATAAAAACGGTCCAAAAGCACCGTCAGTGAGCGCGGTGCGCTGGCAGGTTCGCGAGGTGTCTCGTCGGTCACTGGCTCTCACCTTTTTGCGCCCACTGGCTGCATAAAATGGCTAAATGCGAAGCCAGCTGCTCAAGAAACAGCGTATCCATATCCGGCTGGAAGTGCCCGCCATCTGCACTGGCAAAGCTCAGTAGTCCCCACTCTTTGCCCTCACCTTTAATTGGCACCAAGGCAAATGACCCCAGTTCCGGTGGCTGTGCCATCACCACTTCGGCATCGACTCGGCGCAAACGGCCCAAATAGCAACGGCGTCCGGCAAAGTGATGGTTTTTCAGTTGATCCACCGCTTGACGAGGAATGGCCGTCATCCCCGCAATATCGTGATAAACACAGACACTGACGTTGAGCTGTAATTGCGCACTGAGCGTCTGTAATATTTTTTGCACGTCGTGCGGCTGATTCGTGCGAAGTAGTGCTTGATGCGTCTCAGCAAACGCACGAAATAAGCGATCGTTTTTGGCACCGAGACTCATCAGCTGGGTAATGTCTTCTTCTAACTCTGCGACGCGCTCACGCAAGCGCTTGAGCTGAATTTCGACCAAGGAGACTGCCCCTTGTTCAGCGTGCGGGATGGTTAACCGCGCCAGCAAATCACGCTGACGCAAAAAAAAGTCAGGATTATCAGTTAAATAATCGGCTACCGCATCCTCGCTCAACGGCATGGTTTCCAATGTGGTAGCGTCTATCCCGTGATTCATAATTGCAATTGTCCATCATATACATGTGTTGCAGGCCCGGTCATCGATAAAGGCTGGCCTGGACCACGCCAGAGAATCCGTAAATCGCCGCCCGGTAGCGTGACGGTGACTTGCTCATCCAACAACCCTTGATCAATCCCTACCGCTACCGCGGCACAAGCGCCACTGCCGCAAGCCTGAGTCTCTCCGGCGCCGCGCTCATACACCCGAAGCTTAATCGCATTACGAGAAAGTATCTGCATAAAGCCGGCATTCACACGCTCGGGAAAGCGCTCATGATTTTCAAGTAGCGGCCCCAGCGTCTCGACATCCGCCGTATCAATATCATCGACCTCTGTGACGACATGTGGGTTTCCCATGCTCACGGCCCCGACAAATAAAGTCTGTTCCGCTACGCGCATCAAATAGGTCTTTTCTTGTGAATTAGCCCGAAACGGGATCTTGCCCGGCGTGAAAATAGGCTCGCCCATATTCACCCGCACCTGGTTGTCGTTCTCAATATGTAGCCGCATTTTTCCCGCTTGGGTGCTGACATTAACTTGATATTTATTAGTGAGCCCTTTCATGCGCACAAAACGGGCAAAACAACGCGCGCCATTGCCACATTGGGCAACTTCAGACGCATCAGGATTAAAAATCCGATAGTGAAAGTCGGTTTCCGGATCATAAGGCGGCTCCACCACCAGTAGTTGATCAAAGCCGATACCCCGATGACGATCGGCTAAACGCCGGATAAGATCCGGGGAGAAAAACGCATTTTGTGTAACACAGTCAACCACCATAAAGTCGTTGCCCAGTCCGTGCATTTTTGCAAACTGTATCTGCATGCCAATCCTTATTCTGGTAGGCGCTTTTCAAGCTGCCACAGTGACGCCAAGCTTTCACGCTCACGCACTAAGTATGCGTGTTCACCATCGACAACGATTTCGGCAGGACGACAGCGCGAATTATAGTTAGAGGCCATCACAAAGCCATACGCACCCGCTGAACGCACCGCCAACAAATCATCTGGGGCTAATACTAGCGAGCGATTCTTACCTAAATAATCTCCGGTTTCGCACACCGGACCCACTAAATCGTAGGTTTTGGGCTCTCCTTGACGCGGCACCACCGGAATAATTTCTTGGTAAGCTTGATACAAGGAAGGACGAATTAAGTCGTTCATACCGGCATCAATAATGGCAAAATTCTTATGTTCGCTGTGTTTAAGAAATTCCACCTTGGTGAGCAAGACGCCGGCATTAGCAGCAATGGCACGGCCTGGCTCAAAAATCAGCTCAAGATGGCGATGCTTATCCAAACGCGCCAGCAGCGCTTTGGCATATTCCGAAGGCTGCGGTGGTTTTTCATCACTGTAGGTGACCCCGAGGCCGCCACCAACATCAAGGTGGCGAATCTGAATGCCTTCTTGCGCCAAAGTATCAATTAAGGCCAACAGGCGGTCTGTGGACTCAATAAAGGGGGTCAGATCCGTTAGCTGCGAACCGATATGGCAATCAATACCTTCCACCTTCAGGTGGGGCAAACTGGCAGCATAGCGAAAACTATTTAGCGCTTCCCCGAAAGCAATGCCAAATTTATTTTCTTTGAGGCCCGTGGAAATATAAGGGTGCGTATTGGCATCAACATCCGGATTAATGCGCAGAGAGATTGGCGCCTCGACACCCAGCTCGCCCGCCACTTGGTTTAGGCGGTCAAGCTCAGAGTGTGATTCGACATTGAAACATTTTATCCCCACTTCCAGCGCTCGCCGCATTTCAACCGCCGTTTTACCCACTCCTGAAAATACGACCTTCGCCGGATCGCCGCCTGCAACCAAGACGCGTTCCAATTCACCTTGCGACACAATATCAAAACCCGATCCTTGCCGTGCCAGAATATCTAATACGCCAATATTTGAGTTCGCTTTCACGGCATAGCATACAAGATGTGGATGATCGCCCACGGCACAATCAAAAGCATGCCAATGACGCTCCAAGGTCGCGCGCGAGTACACATATAATGGCGTGCCGTAATCGTTGGCAAGCTGAGCCAATGGCAATGATTCGGCCCATAGCTGGCCGTCGTCCTGATAATTAAAGTAATCCAAGGTGTTCGTCCCTGTTGTCGTGGGTTATTGATTTTGCGTCGGTTGTTCGTCCGGATAATGCAGGGGCCCTTGTTGGCCACAGCCGGTCAGTGTCATGATGCCTGTGAGTATCAATAAAATGACGAGTTTTCGCATAGTGAATGCCAGTGATTATCGAGTCAATGCCCTCTATAATCGCATCACAACCATGAAAAGCAATAGGATATAACGGGATGAATACAACGGAATATCATCAGCTAGTCGATTTGCAAATGCAGGCCATCGAAGAAGGTATCGATGACTCAGGCGCCGACATCGATTATGAGAGTGTCGGCAATGTGATGACACTCGAATTTGACGATGGCAGCCAGATCATCATTAACCGTCAAGAGCCGATGCAAGAAATTTGGGTCGCGTCAAAAGGTGGCGGTTTTCATTTCGCGTTAAAAGAGGGCGAGTGGACGTGCAGCAAGACCGGCTTAATCTTAATGGATTTAGTCCAACAAGAGTGCAGCAGGCATGCTGGAGAGCCGGTATCTTGGTGATCTGAAGCAGGCGCTAACAATGCCCAGAGAGCGCACTAAAAAGCCGCTCTCTGGGTTATTTAAATGACGCCACTTGTCCACTAAAGCCATCGTGAGGTGGTTGGCGAGGCGGCTGCCATTGTGTATCGCACTTAAAAGGTAACGCCTGTGGCTCACCGCGATCATCGGTAACAATCTGATAAAACTGCGGCAAGTTAAAGTTAATAAAATTAGCACTGTAGCTATAACGGTCGTGAGAGGAGGTATAAAAACGGTTCACGCCCTGTACCATCTCTGTTTTATCACCACTGCACTGGCGGTACACTTCAACGCGATTGCTCTCATCAAGAATATAAAGATTGTAGCCATTGGCGCAGTCTTCAAAGAAAAACTGCACCAAGCCTTCACTGGCGTAGGCATCGACGACCGCGGGTGGGTGCACATCTTGCGGATTATCCACCACCATCACCGGCGTGCCATTCACTTTATTCGTGGAAATGCAGCGATAAAAATCGACCGAATTTTCTAAACGTTGCACGGACACGCCACGACGTTCAAAGAACAAGCCGTGCGTTTGCGATCCAATACGCAACGCTTTGAAGCGACGCCGTTTTTCCTTTTCAACCGGTTTTAGCCTAAGTTCAATGCATTCCGCCACCAGTTGGTAGACCAAGTTGCGGATCAGGCCGCGCATTTTACTCGAATAGCAGAACACATCGACCGATTCAGGTGGCACCGCATCTTGGTGCATTTTTCCTAACATGGTTTTCAGCGCTTCAAGAATCGCATCATCACCGCGATAGTTGAGTGTCCGGACCTCATTCCACGAGTTGCGATAGACCAAATCAACACTGCCCACCAGGCAGGTTTGCTCGGGGCCATAGCTAAAGATATCGCTATTTTTAAAATCAAACCGCATCGATGGTTTTTTATACGCCGACGTCGGGTCTTGCTCTAAGTTAATAAACAAGGCGAGCTGACGAATTTCACAGGGGCTTGATAACGCGTCCAAGGTTGGGCGTGGCGGCCGCAGAGAGAAGGTGTTGCGAATGTCACTGACCAATTGATACAGGGTATCAATATCAACATCTGCATCACGTACTACGGTGTGTAAATGCGTCGACTCGGTCAGTAAACCATTAAAAAACGCCCAAGCGATCAGCTTAGACAGATAGCTGTTATGCTCCAGTGGCGCACGACCGATGATGTCGACCGGATTCAGGGAATGTTTATATAAATACCATCCCGGTCGATTCGTTCGCCCTTCGGGCACTTGAATCAAGGTCAGGTTTGGCTCGTGCAGATCCGGTGAAATCTGCGGATTCAGCAAGGTCACTTTACCCGGTAGCTCTTCAAACGCGGCATAAAGCTTACGCGCTAACGTACTGATATCTTGCGGGCTGATCGCCGAGGTGATGTCATTGCGGCGCGCAAAGCGAATCAAATTACGATAGCTTTGCATTAACGCATCAAGCAGCTCGTTGTGTGCGTACTGCACTTCCTCAACCTTCCAGTGACGCCGGTTATCCAGATACGTCAACGCCTGCTCGTCCCAGCCCCACTCATGAGCCAATAGACGCAGCACGTCACGCCGCCATGCCACTGAGCCGGTCGACGGTGACTGCGTTAATTTTTCATGGGTTTTGAGATAAAAACAGCGACGGACAAGGTCTAAGCGGCGGGCGTCGCCAATTGACTCGAGGTAGCGCGTCACTTTTTCCAACATCAGGTAATACGCATCGGACTGGTATACATCAACCCAGCCGGCATAAAAGCGGCGCTTACCATCAACACTTAGTAGTTGGGTGCCAGGGTACTGCCACGAGTACGCTTCGAGTAATATCGCTTTAAGTACCGATTTATACGGTGAATCGATACTTTTATAAAGCTGCCACAAGCTCGAGCCGAAGTATTCTTCCGCCGGGATGGTCGGCAGGCCGCCAAAATCGACCCAATCACGTCGGTCAAGACCATGGTCTGCCACCAAGGTATCGACATAGTCGTCGTAACAGTCTTCCATTTCTGGCGGCACCATGTACCAAAGCAGCTTTTGCCCCGCAACACGCATTGACGAACGATAAAATTCATCAAGCAACAAAAAGTGCTGACTGGTACCACAGTTATCACTGGTCATGGTTTGGCTGAGGTGATGGCGGAACCGCCCTTCACACACTAAAAAGAAGTTGGCTTCAACCCCTTGGTTTAGCGCCCATTCGGAAATCGCCATGCACTTGGCATCGAGTTTATCACGCTGGGCGGTGGTGACGGCAGCATCAATGCATACCCAGATATCCAGATCACTGGTGAGGCTTTGTCCCATCGAGCCGGTACTGCCCATGGTATACATGCCTTTAATCGGATGACGACGACGTTCATCAACGCATGCAGTTAAAGAGGAGAAGCGCGTCTTTGAGTGGATCAGACAGTCAGAGACAAACTCTCGTTGTGTCTCGTCAAGCTGATAATCAGCGATACCAAAAGGCACACTGTCGCCACAAAACCCGGGCAATGCGGGGTGGTTGAGATGTAAAAGCACTGGCAGCACATCAAAAATGGCTTGAGCTTGACGACTCATTGCTGACCGCGCGCGATCCATTCTCACGCGGTTAAACGCCTCTATGCGCTCAGTTTGCTGTTGTACGTATGTTTGCAAGGCAATCATCCAGATTCGTTGACATCCCGGTCAACAGGTCGACGTTACTGTCTTCACCGTATCCGCCCAATTGCAGATAACAAAACGTGATCAATGTAACACTCTCGACAACTCGGGTAAAGTCAATAACCCCGATGCCTGTGTGGTGAGATTCGTGACGCACTATAGGCGCTTTTTGAGACCAATATCAACTTTTACGCTCTACTACCTTAGTCGTAACTTTCAATATTTGCCGCCCAACGATCTCACTATTTGCGTAAATAATATGCTATCGATCACATTTTTTCACCTATATGACGATAAGCCCATCATAAATCTCGAAAGCGATTGACGACTATTACGAGCCACCCAATGGCAATGATACGATGGTGGTTATGAATCAAGAAGGAAGCAACACCATGTACTCAACACCCGTGCGCATTGCCACACGCAAAAGTCCTTTGGCGCTCTGGCAAGCGGAATTTGTTAAAGAAGCACTCGAAGCTTCCCATCCTGGCTTGACCGTCGAGCTCGTGCCTATGGTCACTAAAGGTGACGTGATTCTGGACACGCCCCTCGCTAAAATCGGTGGTAAAGGCTTGTTTATTAAAGAGCTTGAACAAGCAATGCTTGACGGCCGCGCGGATATTGCCGTGCACTCGATGAAAGATGTCCCGGTTGAGTTTCCAGAAGGGCTGGGGTTGGTCACCATCTGTGAGCGCGGTGACCCACGCGATGCTTTCGTCTCTAACCATTACAACAGCATTGATGATTTACCCGAAGGGGCTGTCGTCGGCACGTCTAGCCTGCGCCGCGAATCACAACTACGTGAACGTCGTCCGGATCTGTTCATTAATACCTTACGCGGCAATGTCGGCACCCGCTTAGGGAAATTGGATGATGGTCAGTATGATGCGATCGTTCTCGCCGCCGCTGGGTTAAAACGGTTAGGTTTACATGAACGCATACGTAATGAAATTCCACCAGAAGTCATCTTGCCGGCGGTTGGGCAAGGTGCCGTGGGTATCGAGTGTCGACTGGATGATGAACGTATTCGGACCTTATTGGCCCCCCTTTCTGATGCCAGCACCACACAACGTGTACTTTGTGAGCGCGCGATGAATAATCGTCTTGAAGGCGGGTGCCAAGTGCCTATTGGCAGCTATTCGGAAATTCAAGGCGACAAAATTTGGTTGCGCGCATTAGTGGGCGAACCGGATGGCTCGACCATCTTACGTGCCGAAATCACCGGTCCATTAGAGAAAGGGGAAGCACTAGGGACAGATTTAGCCGAGCAGCTCCTCGCTCAAGGTGCGCGCCAAATTCTGGATAAACTTTATCAAGACGACGCATGACCACGGTTATCGTTCGCCCCGAGCCAGACTGCAGTGAGTTAGTCGATCAGCTTACCCGACAAGGGCTGGCGGCGATCGCCTGTCCGCTACTTAGTTTTGCGCCGGGGCGAGACTTACCAACCTTCGCCACCTTGCTCGGCTCACTGCCCGCTGACAGCATCTTGGTCGCAGTGAGCCCACGCGCCGTGGCCTTTGCGCATCAGGCATTGCAACGCCAGGAGATGGCCTGGCCCAGTGATTGTCATTATGTTGCCGTTGGGCAACGCACTGCTCATGAGTGGCAAGCCGTCTGCGGTCAGACTGCCCAATACCCGGTCCGCGAAGACAGTGAGGGCATGCTAGCACTGGCTCCATTTATGGCGGTAAAGGGGGCGCAGGTGGTGATTCTTCGCGGTGACAGTGGCCGCGATATGATGGCAAAAACACTCAGCGATCAAGGCGCGCAAGTTCACTATTGCGAGACCTATCGGCGACAATGGGCCATTGAGCCTTTAGTATCGCAAGTAGTAAGCTGGCCTAAAGACACTATCGACACCGTGGTGATCACCAGTGGCCAACAATTAGCCTACTTTGATCAACTTATCACATTAAGCGGACAGCACTGGCTGCGCCAATGCCGTATACTGGTGCCCAGTAAAAGGATTCAAGATCAAGCCACAGGGCTCGATTTTGACACGATTACGACCGTTGACAGCGTGGCCAATTCAGCCCTATTTCACACGCTGCTCAGGTTAAGTAAAACGGGACTTTCGGATGACTGACAACAAAAACACCGACACCAAATCAAACAAGGCTACGACGCCCTCGTCACCCAAGACACACGCCACGGATGCCTCCTCATCAGGGAAAACAGCAAAAAAAAGCGCATCATCAGGAGGACGTGGCGGTATTGTTCTTGGCGCGATTGCCATCGCGATAGCACTCGGCTCGAGTGGATGGGTGTTCTATCATGGGCACCAGCAAGCGACTGTTTTACAAAACACAGTATCGGCGCAACAATCTCAAATTGCTAACCTTGAACAATCCCTTAGCCAGCAACAAAAAGCCGCTGAAAAAGCAAGAGAGCAACTTGAGGACGCCACTACAACACGACTTAATCAACAAGATAGCAGCCTGAAGAGTCTGCAAAAGGCAATGGCCGATGTGAAAGGCCGCCGACCTAACGATTGGTTACTTGCGGAAGCGGATTATTTAATTCGTATGGCAGGGCGCAAAGTGTGGCTTGAGCACGATGCGCAAAGCGCCACAGCGCTGATGGAAGCAGCAGATCATCGCATTGCCCAGCTCAACGACCCGTCGTTGGTACCGATTCGCCAAGCGTTAGCTGACGATATAACGGCTTTAAAAGCGGTCAAGCGGGTGGATAAAGATGGCATAGTGTTGCGCTTAACGAGCATGCAACGACAAGTCGAGGACTTACCCCTTGCCAGCGCCGTGATCCCTGAGGCAGAGGAAACGCAAGCTCCGGTGGTGAGCGAGTCGGTCAACGATTGGCAAGCAAACCTGACCACCTCACTGAAAGGATTTGTTGATGATTTCATTACCTACCGCAAACGCGACGGTAATGTGGTGCCACTGCTCTCGCCGACACAAAGCTATTATTTGCAAGAGAACCTAAAAAACAAGCTCGATCAAGCCATGCGGGCTGTCTATCAAGGGAATGACACCCTCTATCATGAAGCACTTGGCATGGCCCAAGACTGGGCGCTGCGCTTTTATAATCAGGATGCTAACGCCACCCGCCGTTTTGTTGAGCAACTCAACGCCCTGAACGAACAGCGTATTGGGGTCGACCTTCCGCAAAAGCTCAGCAGCCAAACGCTCGTCAGTGATGAGATTGATACCCGATTGCGCCGAGATATTGCACCGCTAACAGGAGGCCAATCATGATACGACTGCTGTTACTTGTCCTCGTTTTGGCGGCAGGCTTGGTGGTTGGCCCACAACTGGCTGGTCACCAAGGCTACGTGCTCATTTCAGCGGCCCAGCAAACCATTGAAATGAGCGTTACAACCCTCTTAGTGCTCATCGCCGCGCTCATTGCAGTGCTCTGGGCCCTAGAGTGGGTGCTAAGAAAACTCTTTTCGATGAGCAGTACTGCCAGTGGTTGGTTATCCGGCCGGAAACAGCGTAAAGCCCGCAAGCAGACCCAGACTGGCTTAATGAAATTACGCGAGGGCGAGTGGAAAAAGGCGGAAAAGCTCCTCGCTAAAGCGCGCTCACACAGTGATGCTCCCATGCACAACTTGCTCGCCGCCGCAGAAGCGGCACAACAACGCCAAGATTTACATGCGCGGGATCAGTACCTACAACACGCCGCCGATATCAATGCCAACAGTTTAGCGCTCGCCCTCACTCGCGCCCAGTTACACAGCCAAAGCGGGCAGTATGAGCAAGCATTGGCCTCACTGCGGGCAATAAAACGCCAACACCCACGCAACCCTGTGATGCTGTCCCTGTTGAAAGAGACCTATATCCAATTAGAAGATTGGTCGGCGTTGCTCAACCTTCTTCCAACGCTAAAAAAAGCACAGCTGCTCAATAGTGAACAACTTGACGTATTGTATGAGCGTGCCGAGCTTGGCGTTATGTCGCATGTTGCCAGTCAGAAAGGGGCAGAAGGGCTGCTTGCGCATTGGAACCAACTGCCGAAGGCCAAACGTAACCAACCCGCACTGCTCGCTGGATTAGTGCATCATTTGTCGGCGCGAAATGCCGATTCTGAAGCCTACATCTTATTGCGTGAAACCTTGAAAAAGCGGCCCGATGATCGCTTGATTGCACTGATCCCTACGCTCAACTTGCCCGACAGTTATCCGGCCGTGGTCATGCTAGAAGAGTTGCTAACCCGCGATAGCCATAATCCGGTTGTTCACAGCGCGCTGGGCCAGCTGCTGATGCAAGCAGGCAAATGGCAAGATGCGCGCAGCCACTTTGAGCAAGCACTCGAATACCGTACTGATGTCAGTGATTATGCCTACCTTGCCGATGTGTTAGATAAACTCAACCAAGGACAAGCGGCCAGCGATATCTCGCGTACCGCCTTAAAAATGGCACTGCCCGAGCGTCCGCCCGCAGCATAATACGCCTGACAGTAACAAAAACGCCCCATCATAAAATGGGGCGTTTTTGTCGATGCGATGCCATCACGCATCGCTTCTGTGGTTAACCTTACTGCTTCTGTGGTTAACCTTACTGCTTCTGTGGTTAACCTTACTATCAAAGCTAACCCCAGTTTGCCGACTCGCTATCCTTTTTTACACAATACATTGAGCGCTGCCACTTGATTACGCGTGACCACCGTGCCGGTATTGGCATCAACACCCTGGGCGCCTTGTACCCAGTAAGGTAAACGCATCGGTAATTGATCGGTGGCTTGGGCGACCTGGGTTAAGTCCTGCCTGGACGCAAGTACCATTCCTTCTTGCTGACAACGCGGTTCCGCCTTCGCATAAGGTAGCCGCACCCAGCTCATCCCTTTTTCCGTATACTGTTTGTCACCTTGCTCAGGCTCAGGTAAACCAAAGTGGCTCAAATTGAAGGCGGCTTCGGATTGGGCTGCTTTTCCGCTTGTCTTTGGCAGAGTAGACGCTTTTGTCTCCGCCAGTGGCGGCAAGCGTATGACTGCAGGCTGAGACAGGGGTTGACGGGTTTGGCGCAAAACCGCTTGGCGTGTCGGACCAAACATGCGCACACGTTTAAGCACCACATTGGCGACATCGAGAGCCTGATAGGGACCAATTAAACAACGACCACGCCCTTCGCGGACTTGCACTTGAAAGGGTAAATCCGGCAAACCTTGGCGCAATGTTTGATAAAACTGACGTGATGGCACCCCGTTTGTGGCTCCGCACTGGACCCAAAATGCTGAACTTTGCGGGTCAGGAGACTGATCACCCCACAGCCCATTGCCAATATCGCATTTTTCACCAATGATCGGCCAACCTTGCTGATTGTCGATAATCGCACAAGGTGTTTGCGCTGCATTCACTGAGGATATCATTCCCCACGTTGCCATTAGCGTGACAACCAGACCTCGCCACCGCCCCATGATTTACTCCCTTCGTCACTTAATGTTCATCAGCTTAAGCAAAGTCGTACAATGACTCAAGCTGACGATTCTCAAGCTGTTAGGTACGAACAAAAATGGCTGCGTACGCAGCCATTTTTCTCATCCTTTATAAATTTTGGGGTTAAACACATCCCTGAGCCAATCACCCAGCAAGTTGATAACCAACACCAGCAGCACTAAGGCAATACCAGGAAAGACCGTTATCCACCACGAACCAGAGAAAATGTAATTAAAGCCAATACTAATTAATGAGCCCAAAGACGGCTGATCGACAGGCATACCCAAGCCTAAAAACGATAATGCCGCTTCTGACATAATCGCGTTAGCCACTTGAACCGTTGAAATCACCAAGATCGGAGACAGACAGTTGGGAAGAATGTGCCGGAACATAATACGCGGTGATCGAAACCCCATTACACGCGCCGCTTCAACATATTCTTTTTTCTTCTCCGCCAGTACAGAGGCACGAATAGTACGCGCATATTGCGGCCATTCGGCAATCCCAATAATCACCACCAGCATCAAGATCGCATATTGACTATAAAACTCGCTACCAAAGCTGGCTTTAAAAATCGCAGACACAATGATCGCCACCATCATGGTAGAGAAAGACAGCTGAATATCTGCAATCCGCATAAAGAAGCTATCTATCCGTCCGCCAAAGTACCCCGCACTCAGTCCTATGATTGTCCCTAAGATGAGCTGTAACCCCACCGCACATAGGCCAATGGTCAGAGAGATACGCAGGCCATAAATCATAGTGGATAAGATATCTCGGCCCTGGTTATCCGTCCCTAATAAGAAGCGAGGATCGCTCCATTCCATCCAAGCAGGCGGTAACTCTGAGTCCATGATATCAATCGACATCAAATCATAAGGATTGGTTGGTGCCACCAAAGGCGCAAACACAGCCAGTAGGAGAAAAACCATAAAAATGGCAAAACTGGCCATCGCCACCTTGTCACGCTTAAAGTGATAGAGGAAATCTGAGGCCAAAAAGCGTTGCCAGCGACTTGGGGTGGTATGTGCTTGTGTCATCGCTTACGCCTCCTTACCGGTAATGTTAACCGTGGGATTAATCAGGCCATACAGTAAGTCGACAAATGTATTGGTGACGACAAAGATCAATCCGACGAAAATGACATAGGCAGTAATCAAAGGTGTATCGACACGGTTGATCGCTTCAAGAAAGAGAAAGCCCATTCCTGGCCACTGAAACACGGTTTCTGTCAAAATGGTATAGGCAATCATGGTGCCGATTTGCACTCCGCCTACAGTCACCACAGGTAACATGGTGTTTTTCAATGCATGCTGATAATAAACCTTATTTTCGGGGAGCCCTTTCGCACGCGCAAATTTGACATATTCAGTGCCCAACGCTTCCAGCATTTCAGAACGCACCAAGCGAATAAATAGCGGCAACATGATAGAGGCTAATGACACGGCGGGTAATACTAAGTGCGCAAGGCCGTCTAAGGTGAAAAAGCCAGACTCCCAACCTAGCCAATTGGCCGTTTCCCCTCGCCCATAGGAAGGTAACCAGCCAAGCTCAATGGAAAAGACGTACATCAGCATGATTGCCGTCAGGAACACGGGAATCGAAATCCCTACGATACTAAAGCCCATGATAATCTTGGTAAGTATACTTTTGGGATGGATAGCGGCGTACACACCAAGTGGAATCGACACCACCACGATGATCAACGCCGCACCGACCACCAGCTCTAAAGTGGCGCCCAGTTTATCTAAAATGACATCGACAACCGGTCGTTTAAAGAAGTAAGAATTGCCTAAATCACCTTGTAGGGCCTGACCGACAAAGCGAGTATATTTGGTTATAAAGGGATCATTAAGTCCCATTTCATCGCGCAGCGCATCGCGCTCTGCTTCTGATACTGATTGTCCCACCAGCTCCCGCAAGGGGTCGCCAAGGTTGTCTTGGATAGCAAACGCCACCAGACTGATGACAAACATCACAATCAGTGCCTGTACCAGACGTTTGACTAAAAACGTTACCATGTGTGCCTCTAAGCGATTGGAGAATCAAGGCCCCAGGATTGGGGCCCTGTGTCAATCCATTACTCGACCACTAAATCGCCGAAGTAAGGGAAGTTCATACCGTTAACGATCGGTTTGATGTTAACGTTATTTTTGGCTGCCCAAGACGGATCTTGCCAGTGCAGAGGAAGGAAAGCCGCATCGTCATACAAGATCTTCTCGACCTTTTGCAGCATCGCGTTACGTTTTTCCAGATCCGTTTCTGAATTCGCATCGAGTACCAGTTTGTCCACTTCACTGTTCGAGTAATGGCCACAGTTATACTGCCCTTTACCCGTGTCAGCGTTGCGGGTCATGGTGAGGAACTCGGTAAAGTTAGCCGAATCTTCCGTATCTGGGTGCCAGCCGATCATTTGCATACCGGCTTCACACTTATCAAACTCAGGCCAGTACTGCGCTTTTGGCATGGTCTGTAAATCCACTTTGATGCCGATTTTCGCCATCATCGCGGATACCGCTTGAGCGATTTTTTCATCATTCACATAGCGGTTATTGGGGGCAATCATGGTGACAGAAAAACCATCAGGATAACCGGCTTCTTCCATCAACTTTTTCGCTTTCGCCAAGTCATAACGAGGCGCGAGATCGGCATTGTAACCCGCATAACCGACTGGGCTTTGCTGGCTTGCCGGTGTCGCGGCGCCTTTCATAATTTTTTGCGCGATGCCTTCGTTATTGACCGCATACGCCACCGCTTGACGGACACGCGGGTCTTTAAATTCATCCACCACACTTTGGTTCATTTGGAAGGTAATCACGCGTGTACCTGGCATGGTCACCAGCTGCAAATTATCAGAGCGATCGATGCGACGATAATCGTTGGGCGATACAGGGGCGATCATATCGACGTCACCCGATAGCAGTGCCGCGACACGGGTGGCATCTTCTTTGATCGGACGCAGCGTGATGTTGTCGACATTGCCTACGCTGTCTTTGTCCCAGTAATTCTCATTACGGTCAAATTCAACCACTACGCCTTGTTCACGTTCGTCGACCACGTACGGCCCTGTGCCTGACAAGTGTGTTGATGCATACGTTGAACCATTTTTCTTCAGCTCAGATTTGTCGCGTCCGTCTTCGGTCTCACCACTATAGAATTTGCTGTCCATGGGGAACACGTAGGTCATCACGTTTTCTACCAGTGGGTAGGTGCCGTCGGTGACCACATCAACGGTGTGCTCATCGACTTTTTTGATGTCAACGATTGGGGTGAAAATCCCTTTAAAATCCGGCGAAGATTTCAAACGATCAAACGTCCAAACAACGTCATCAGCACTAAATGGGTTACCGGAGTGGAAAGTGACCCCTTCGCGAAGGTTGAAACGCACGGTTTGATTGTCGATACGCTCCCACGAGGTGGCAAGACGAGGCTCGAAGTCCATCTCTTGGGTAAAGCGGACCAAGGGGTCGAAGACCATGTGTGATAGCTGTAAGGTACCACCAGACAGTTGCTCATGCGGATCCAAAGAAACGGGATCCGCGTCATAAGCCACTGTAATGTCGGCAGCGGCAGCACTAAAACTTAGGCCAGCGGCCATGAGTGCCACGGCTATCTTGCTCTTCATTGTTTTCATTGCATAGCTCCTTTATGCGTAGGGGATATACCCCCTGCTGTGTTTGCATCATAGATACGGTGCGGCCCTTGGCCGCGTCGACATAGCACGCTATGCCGGTTGCAAACCTTCTGTGCTCATTCCCTTAAACTCAGGCATTAATGAGATAAGATGACGGCTATATTCATGTTGTGGGTCAGTAAACAGTTGCTCGGTTGGAGCGACTTCAAGTAGCTGACCTTTACGCATCACCCCAATGCGATCGCACATTTGACGAATCACCGGTAAATCATGGCTGATAAATAACATGGTCAGATTGAGCTCGTCTTGCAGATCTTTAAGCAGATTTAAGATCTGAGCCTGAACAGAGACATCTAACGCGGAGGTTGGCTCGTCACAAATCAGCAACCGTGGTCGCGTCGCCAGTGCGCGGGCAATCGAGATACGCTGACGCTGGCCACCAGAAAACTCATGCGGATATTTGATCCCAGCACCACGGCCTAATCCCACGTGATCGAGCAAGTCTCCGACAATTTGACGGATTTGCGACTCACTTTCTGCCAAGCGGTGAAAGCGAATCGGCTCCGCGATAATGTCATAAATCTTCATCCGCGGATTCATGGATGAATAGGGGTTTTGAAACACCATCTGCATTTGACGACGGATTGGACGACGGGCCCGCTCACTTTTTATCGCGGTCAAATCGATATCTTCAAAAATAATCTGGCCGGTATTGGGCGGATACAGCCCGGTAATCGCCCGAGCGATGGTTGACTTCCCGGATCCTGACTCGCCGACCAGACCAAAAGTTTCCCCTTCAACAATATCAAAGCTGACGTGGTCCGAGGCTTGGACATATTCGCGACGGCTGGCAAAAAACGAATCCTTGGTCACAAATCGCAACGAGACGTCCTTTACTTGTAACAAGGGGCCAGAATAAGCGCGTTGGTCTTGGCTTTGTCCTAGCCAGTGGTTCTTCACATCCAGCTCAAGGGTTTCGCCTGCTTCTTCGATGTAATTCACCAAAGGAAAACGATCCAGTTTGATATCGGAACGTGGCACGGCGGAGATTAAACTTTGGGTATAAGGATGTTGCGGATCGCCCAACACTTGCTGTGTGGTGCCGAGTTCAACTAAGTCACCTCGATACATGACCGCGACACGATCAGTCACATTCGCCACTACGCCCATATCGTGGGTCACTAACATACAACCCACATTTTTCTGCTGGCATAAATCGCGAATCAAATTGAGAATTTGATCTTGAATCGAAACATCCAATGCTGTCGTTGGCTCATCAGCGATAATTAAATCTGGCTCACCGGCCAATGCGACCGCAATCACCACGCGCTGACGCATCCCACCAGAAAATTGATGCGGATACTGCTTAATACGCAACTCAGGCTCTGGGATCCCGACTTGCTCCATCAGGCTTATCGCACGCTGATAGGCTTGCTGGGACGTCAGATTAAGGTTGGTTATTATCGTTTCTGTCAGCTGTTGCTCGACAGTAAATAACGGGTTCAGCGAGGTCATGGGATCTTGAAAAATAAAGCCAATCTTATCGCCACGCACTTTGCGCATTTGATTGGGTGTCAGGCCCGATATTTTTTGACCATCGAGGTACACATCACCACTGGCAATGCGTCCTGGAGGGCTAAGTAAATCAATCACCGCATTTCCAACGGTTGATTTACCTGCGCCGGACTCACCGACCACGCCGACAATCTCACCACGCTCAATCGTTAATGACAGCGAGGTCACGGCCGCGTGGACACCATGGCGAGACGGGTACTCTATTCGGAGGTTATTAACTTCTAGCAGTGACATTTTTCATCCTTGATATCGTCAAAAGGTGACGATCAACGTGCTAACCAAAACAAGGGGCTGCCTCGCCTTGGAGAGATGCGATTCCAATCTGGCAAATATTTCACAAAAAATCAACATCACAGAAGAAAACACCATAAAGGCCTAATCATCTCGGATATTCATTCATCTAACTACCAGCACTTGCCCGGCGGCAAGACACAAAACACACTTCATATCATAAAGATATAAGCTATTCCCACTCCCTCTGTTTTAAAGCAAATCACGCATAGAATAAAGCCATCTGAATTAACAGCCACATAACATCCGTAGTGATAATGACTGATTTATAAATGATGGACACACTTCATAAGTTATAAGTTACTTATTAAGTAGTTTTTTATCCTTATCAAAGACAGGTATAGCAGTTATATCGATCAGTTGTGAATTTATGACCAATTGATGACTTTTTATCTCGCTAAACCTTGATAGCGCTCTAATTTCCGTATTTTATTTTCTATGTCAGCGAATAGACAAAAGGAAACAGAGAAGAGAAACAAAGAAGAAAGAGGAGAAGGAAGAAAACGAAAAAACCCCAGCCGTTAGGCTAGGGTTTGTAATAGTGGTCGGTGAAGAGGGATTCGAACCCCCGACCCTCTGGTCCCAAACCAGATGCGCTACCAAACTGCGCTATTCACCGACATATCGCTTAGTGCGAAAATAATGGGGTGGCTGACGGGACTTGAACCCGCGACAACTGGAATCACAATCCAGGGCTCTACCAACTGAGCTACAGCCACCACTGATTTTCTGCCATATTCCTATCCCGGAATGGCGCGCCCGACAGGATTTGAACCTGTGACCTTTGGCTTCGGAGGCCAACACTCTATCCAACTGAGCTACGGGCGCTTGCCCCGTTGGCGGTGTCGAATATTACGGATATCACCACCAGCCGTCTAGCATTTTTTTTAATTTTTTTACTGACTGGTCTCTTTTTCAACAAATCGCGTAGAAATCGTCAGTAAGGTCTCTACTATAACGGTTTAACGTAACAATCTAAAGCGCTATAATCACCTAATCTTTACACGGGGTTAACCTAGCGAGGTTGGCAAATCCGTTGAGACGAGACTGACAGGCCGCAACCGAATCACTCTTGATTGATTCACCCCTTAAGGTTGGCGGCAAATAACATAAAAAAGGCGTTAAGCCACCAGTAATGTGGGAGTGTCATTGTGAGCGCAAAGGGAAAAAGTCTAGGTCGTATTATGGTTGCCTCGGTAGCAGCCCTACTATTTGCTTCTGCTGCGCAAGCATTAGAAGTGTCTGAACAAGAAAAAGCCGCAATCGCCGAGCGCATTGCACCTGTGGGTGACGTGTATATTGATGGAGAAGCCCCCACGCAAACGGCGGCAGCAGAGCCAACTGGCCCACGTAGCGGTGACCAGGTCTATAATACTTACTGCACAGCCTGTCACAGCACTGGTGCAGCTGGCGCCCCCAAAACCGGTGATGCCGCCGCTTGGGGCCCACGTGTTGATAAAGGCATGGAAACCCTAGCCAAACATGCGATCAACGGTTTTAATGCGATGCCTGCCAAAGGCACCTGTATGGACTGTTCGGATGATGAAATCGTCGCGGCTATCGAGCACATGCTCGACGCACTCTAATAGCACCGCTCATCAATCGTTTGACAATAACGCCGCCTTCGCGGCGTTACTTACTGAGCAAGACTGTGTTTAGGATGACTTGTTTTTATCGAGCATGGCTTTTAAGTTAGCGATCGCCGCTTGCCCTTTTTCCATTCTCTCTTCTTGAGACACAGGTTTTTTCTGCGACTCCCACTCAAGATCATCAAACGGCAATTCGTCGAGAAAACGGCTTTGTTGTGGCTTGATAAGCTCGCCAAACTGACGCCTTTCTTTGCAAACGACAAAGGTCAGCGCCTTTTGCGCACGGGTCAATCCGACGTAAGCTAAACGCCGCTCTTCGTCGATATTATCTTCATCAATACTCGATTGATGAGGCAACAAGCCTTCTTCCATACCGATCAAATACACGTATGGAAATTCTAGACCTTTCGATGCGTGCAACGTCATCAGCTGTACTTGGTCAGCCTCGTCATCATCTTCGCCTCGCTCCATCATGTCACGCAGCGTCAGGCGCTGAACCACTTCTCGCAGGCTTCGTTCAACCTGATCCGGATTATCCCCCTGAAGATCAGCGACAATCCAACTGTGAAGCTGTGAGACGTTTTTCATCCGCATCTCTGCCACTTTGGGACTGGATGAACTCTCATACAGCCAATCTTCATACTGTGTATCTCGCAACAGTGATCGTATCGCGGACACGGTATCGCCCCGCTCAGCCTGATCAGACAGTTCCACAATCCACCGCGTAAACGCTTGCAGGGCAGCCAGCCCTCGCCCAGATAAATGCTGGGTCAGGCCTAACTCAAAGCTCGCCGCAAACAAGCTCTTGCCGCGCTGATTGGCATAACTGCCGAGTTTTTCTAATGTCACCGTGCCAATTTCGCGTCGCGGCGTATTCACTACGCGCAAAAACGCATTGTCGTCATCTGGGTTGGTCAACAAGCGCAAATAGGCCATGATGTCTTTAATTTCGGCGCGCGAGAAGAAGGACGTGCCGCCTGATATTTTATATGGGATACGATTTTGTATCAGGGCTTTTTCAATCAAACGCGATTGATGATTGCCACGGTATAAGACCGCGTAATCTTTGTATTGCGTACGCCCTAAAAAACGGTGGCCTATCAGTTCCCCAACCACACGTTCCGCTTCATGCTCTTCGTTATTGGCAGTCAGCACTTTAAGCATGTCACCATCGGGCAAGGCAGAAAATAGCGTTTTTTCGAATACATGGGGGTTATTGGCTATCAAGATATTGGCTGCACGCAGTATTCGACTGGTTGAGCGGTAATTTTGCTCCAACTTCACCACATGCAGACGCGGAAAGTCTTGTTGTAAGTACACCAGGTTTTTCGGCTGAGCGCCTCGCCAAGAGTAAATCGATTGGTCATCATCCCCGACCACGGTAAAGCGTGATCGCTCACCCACCAGCAGCTTCACCAATTGATACTGGCTGGTGTTGGTATCTTGATACTCGTCGACCAATAAATAGCGAATACGTGCTTGCCAACGCTCACGCACGGTTTGGTTTTGGCTAAGTAGCGCCACCGGCATCAAGATAAGATCATCAAAATCGAGCGCGTTATAGGCCCGCATTTGTTTTTGATAGCGCGCATAGCAGGCGGCAAATAACTGGTCCCGCTCACCTTGTGCTTGCGCCAGCGCTTCATCGGGTCCCAACATGGCATTTTTCCAGTTGGAGATGGTGTGCACCAATTGACGCAGCAAGTCTTTATCATTATCTAGCTCTTGTTCGGTCAGAGCTTTGAGTAGCGCTAATTGGTCTTGATCATCAAACAACGAAAAGCCCGCTTTTAACCCCAAGGTTTTGTATTCTCGGCGGATAATATTCAGGCCCAAGGTATGAAAGGTTGACACCATCAAGCCGCGCGATTCTTGCTTACCCAAGCTTTGTGCCACGCGCTCTTTCATCTCTCGTGCCGCTTTGTTCGTGAAAGTCACCGCGGCAATATGACGCGCTTTATAGCCACATTGTTGAACCAAATAGGCGATCTTATGCGTAATCACGCGTGTTTTTCCCGAGCCTGCGCCAGCTAACACCAGACAGGGGCCAGAAATATGGCGGACTGCATCCGATTGCGCAGGATTAAGCTTCATGATGGCGGCACCTCGTTAATGGCTGAGAGGGCATTGTAGAAGGAATCTTACTGATGTCTATCTCACCCAAGCAAGGCTCAACAAGCTTGCTACAATTTATGCTTGTCATACGCACAAAATTCACTCTAAAATGAATGAACGTTCATTCACTAGTAAGTTCATCATCAATGGACAAACGTACGCAAATATTCGCGGCGACAGAGCAACTGATTGCCACGCGTGGGCTCGACAAGGTCTCAATGCATCAGGTCGCCACCCAAGCGCAAGTGGCCGCCGGCACCATTTATCGCTATTTTAACGATAAAGAAGACTTGCTTCGTCAACTGTCTATGCACCTTATGATGCAATGTGCGACCCATATTCAACAGGGGGTAAAGGATGAACCAACCCTAAAAGATCAATTTGAGCGGTTATGGCGCAACACGTGGACCATGATGCTACAACGCGATCACTTATTATTATCTCGTGACCAGTTTGATGCCCTGCCACGCGATGATCAGTCACAAACCCAGCAAGAGCGAGAGGCCTTCTCTGAACTTTATCAAGTCTTTCAGGAAGGTAAGCGGCAAAAGCGCTTTAAGCCACTGGACGATGAGGTGCTCATCACCTTGGGGCTTGAACCCGTTTTTTGTTTAGCTCGCAAACAGGTTCGGGGTGTTATAACTCTAGACAGTTATGCTATCGCAGATGCGATCCAAGCTTGCTGGGATGCAATTTCTCTTCACTAACGACGCTCGGAGCTTACTTCGATGAAAAAATGGTTTTTCTTTATGGTTATCCTTGCACTGCTGCTGTTTGGCAGTGTGATTGGCTTTAACCTATTTAAGCAGCAAAAGGTTGCAGAGTATATGGCAAACATGCCAGAGCCGACGCACCCAGTGACGGCAGTGACCGTTAACGCTGAACCCTGGACACCCACCATGGACGCCATCGGGTTTGTTGAGCCCAATCAAGGGATCACCTTAACCACGCAAATTGCCGGTGTGGTGGATGTGATCAACTTTGAATCAGGCCAAACCGTTAAACGTGGGCAAAATCTGGTTGAACTCGACTCTAGCGTTGAAAAAGCCAACTTGGCAAGTACGCAAGCACGATTACCCGCCGCAGAAGCCAAGTTCAAACGTTATCAAGGACTGTTTACTAAAGGGTCGATTTCTAAAGAAGCATTGGATGAAGCTGAAGCGAATTACCGTTCTTTACAAGCTGACATTAATGCGCTTGAAGCCACCATTGCACGTCGTAACCTTCAAGCTCCCTTTGATGGTGTGATTGGCCTGCGTAATGTATTTATGGGTGAGTACCTGCAGCCAGGTACCGATATTGCTCGACTAGAAGATACCTCGGTAATGAAACTGCGCTTTACCGTGCCGCAAACCGATATCTCGAAGCTCCGTCTAAGCCAGGCATTACGCATTACAGTCGATGCTTATCCTGAAAAAGAATTCATCGGCTCTATCAGTGCTATCGAGCCTGCGGTCAACAGCCAGAGCGGCCTGATTAAAGTGGAAGCCAATATTCCCAACAATGATGGCCAGTTACGCTCAGGGATGTTCGCCCGCGCCGATATCGTTTTGCCGACGGTTGAGAATCAAATAGTGATTGATCAAACCGCGATTAACTTCAATCTATACGGTGAAAGTGTGTATGTGATCCGTGAAGAAGATGGAGAAAAGCGCGCTTATCAACAAGTCCTTAAAGTCGGCGAGCGTCGTGGCCATCAAGCACGCATTATCGACGGTCTAAAGCCTGGTGATCAGGTTGTTACGTCCGGCCAGGTGCGCTTAAGCAATGGCTCTAAAGTGAAAATCGTCGACAACGACGCTCTCACTCCACCAGAACAATTACCTCAATTGTAAGACGAGGATGTGATGCGCTTTACTGATATTTTTATCCGGCGCCCAGTGCTAGCTGCGTCAATCAGTATTCTGATTGCGCTGCTCGGTTTGCAGTCTTTATTTAAGATGCAAGTTAGGGAATACCCGGAGATGACCAATACCGTGGTCACCATCACAACCAGCTATTATGGTGCCAGTGCTGACTTGATTCAGGGTTTTATTACCACCCCGCTCGAGCAAGCTGTCGCCCAAGCTGACAATATTGACTTTATGACCTCAGAATCGGTGCTGGGATCATCGACAATCACGGTCAACATGAAGCTAAATACCGATCCGAATGCCGCCTTGGCAGATATACTGGCCAAAGTCAATTCGGTAAGGGCACAGCTCCCGGCAGAATCAGAAGATCCGTCCGTATCCATGTCGACCGGCTCTACGACCGCCGTCATGTATATCGGTTTTACCTCGCCAGAACTCGACTCGAGCCAGATCACTGATTATCTTGAGCGCGTGGTTAAACCCCAATTGTTTACCGTGGGTGGGGTGTCAAAAATCGATCTATATGGCGGGGTGAAGTACGGCTTACGTGTATGGCTTGATCCTGAAAAGATGGCGGCCTTTAAGCTAAGTGCCACTGATGTCATGTCAGTACTCGATGCCAATAACTACCAGTCGGCAACCGGTCAAGCTACCGGTACCTTTATGGTCTACAACGGCAGTGCGGATACGCAAGTTTCAACGCCGGAAGAATTAGCCAAACTGGTGGTTGATACACAAGATGGCCGCGTCGTGCGGTTAGGCGATATTGCTAACGTCTCGCTGGAAAAAAGTCACGACCGAGTCCGAGCGCTTGCCAATGGTTCCGAGGCAGTTGTCGCAGCCATTAACGCTACCCCCTCAGCCAACCCGATCAATATTGCTGCCGACGTGATGGATATGTTGCCCGAAGTGGAACGTAACATGCCCAGCAACATTGAGATGAACGTGTTGTATGACTCGTCGAATGCGATCAATGAGTCAATCAATGAGGTAATCAAAACCATCATCGAAGCCGCATTAATTGTGTTAGTGGTTATTACTCTGTTCTTGGGCTCGTTCCGCGCGGTGATCATCCCCATTATTACCATCCCGCTGTCGCTGATTGGTGTAGCGCTAGTGATGGAAATGATTGGCTTCTCACTGAACTTGATGACGCTACTGGCCATGGTTCTGGCCATCGGCTTGGTGGTCGATGACGCCATTGTGGTGCTCGAGAATATCGACCGTCATATTAAGTTAGGTGAGTCGCCGTTCCGTGCCGCCATCATTGGTACCCGTGAGATAGCAGTGCCCGTTATTTCTATGACGCTAACACTGGCAGCCGTTTATGCCCCTATCGCCATGATGGGCGGGATCACCGGCTCCCTGTTTAAGGAGTTTGCATTAACGCTTGCTGGGGCGGTGTTTGTGTCCGGTATTGTGGCACTAACGCTCTCGCCGGTGATGTGTGCGACCTTGTTAAAAGCCAATGCGCAACCGAGTCGTTTTGAGTTAGCGGTACATCGCTTCCTTGATGGGATGACAGATAAGTATGCGCGTATGCTCAGCAAGGTGATGGAGCGCCGTCCGGTGATCGTGACGTTTGCGGTGATTGTATTCGCTTCCCTGCCGGTGCTGTTTAGCTTTATTCCTAGTGAGCTTGCTCCGTCAGAGGATAAAGGCGTGGTGGTCATGATGGGTACTGCGCCCTCCACCGCTAACTTGGATTACATCCAAAATAGCATGGCGGAAGTGAACCAAAAACTGGACCAGCAACCCGAAGTGGCTTTCTCACAAGTCTTCTCCGGGGTACCTAAGTCGAATCAAGCCTTTGGTATCGCCTCATTAGTACCTTGGAGCGAGCGGGAAGCGAGCCAGTCTGAGGTAGTCAAACGCATGGCGAATGAAGTGAAGGATATCCCAGGTATGAAGGTCACCACCTTCGAAATGCCGGAATTGCCAGGCGCTTCCTCAGGTTTGCCTATTCAATTTGTGGTGACATCGCCCAATAACTTCGAAAGCCTGTATCAGGTAACCGCTGAAATCATGGGCGAAGTGCAATCAAGCCCAAATTTCGTTTACTCGGAGCTTAACCTTAACTTCGACTCCGCCACCATGAATATCCATATTGATAAGGATAAAGCGGGATCGTATGGCGTCACCATGCGTGATATCGGTACGACGATCGGGACCATGATGGCCGATGGCTACATTAATCGTATTGACTTTGACGGCCGATCGTATGAAGTGATCCCGCAAGTTGAGCGTAAATATCGCCTTAATCCTGAGTCGATCGAAAGCTACTACGTGAGCGCTGCCAACGGTGATTCGATACCTCTCGGCTCTTTGATTGATATTGAAGTGACAGGCGAGCCGCGCTCGTTACCTCATTTTAATCAATTGAATGCCGCGACGATTAGTGCCGTTGCTGCCCCTAGCGTGACCATGGGTACCGCCGTAGAGTGGTTTGAAAGCAAAGCGGCAGAACTACCAAAAGGGTATCAGCACGATTATCTTGGTGAATCGCGTCAATACGTCACTGAAGGCAGTGCGCTGTATGCAACTTTCTTGTTTGCACTGGCGATTATTTACTTGGTGCTTGCGATTCAGTTCGAATCGCTACTCGACCCTTTGGTGATCTTGGTCTCAGTGCCTCTGGCGATTTGTGGTGCTTTGATTGCTTTGGCCTGGGGGCTGTCATCGATGAATATCTACTCGCAGGTGGGGCTGATAACCTTGATAGGTTTAATTACCAAGCACGGTATTTTGATCTGTGAAGTCGCCAAAGAGCAGCAGCTATATCACCAAGCCAGTCGAATGGAAGCGGTAAAAGAGGCTGCAAAAATTCGTCTGCGTCCGATCTTGATGACAACAGCTGCAATGATTGCAGGCCTTATCCCGCTTATGTTTGCTAGCGGCGCCGGTGCCGAACAACGCTTTAGCATCGGGATAGTCATCGTGGCGGGTCTTGCCATCGGGACATTATTCACGCTATTCGTTCTGCCAGTGATTTATACCTATCTGGCCAGCAAGCACAAGCCGCTGCCGGTGTTTGTCGAAGACGATGAGCTTGATAAGCTCGATGAAGACTATCGTGCATCACATTAATGCATCCTATTAAGGGCCTACGGGCCCTTTTCTTTTGTCATCCTTTCGACAAGCTGTACGTATTTACATAGAATAAAGACAGTTAATGAAGGAGTATTCCATGTTTGACCCGAAAAAACTTGAGCAAATGGCCAAGCAAATTCACGATGCCATGCCTCAGCCTGTCAAAGAGTTAGGCACGGATATGGAAAGCCGTGTTCGCCAAGCCATTCAAGGCCAGCTGACTAAGCTTGACGTGGTAAGCCGCGAGGAGTTTGATGTACAAACTCAGGTACTACTGCGCACGCGTCAAAAGCTCACCGAGCTCGAAGCAAAGCTTGAAGAAATGGAAACAAAGATCGGCCAATCGCAAGATAACCAGCAATAACCGATCGCATCAACGCAAAAAGCCTGACCCTCAGGCCAGGCTTATCTCTGCGTATCATTTCAACTGACGGCAGTCAGTTATCGAGCGCGATTAATTATCAAGTGCAATCTGTTTCATATCAGTCATATAGCCGCGTAACTCTTCGCCGATATATTCGATCGGGTGATGACGAATACGGTCATTCACTTCAATCAAGGTGGCGTTATCAACCTGATTAGATGTTTCTGACAATCCTTTGCCAATCACATCCGCGCCCACCGTTGGCATAAAATGCTCGCGCAACAATGGCGTCGCCACATTAGCGAACAAGTAGTTACCGTACTCTGCCGTATCGGAAATAACCACGTTCATTTCGTAAAGACGCTTACGTGCAATGGTGTTGGCAATCAACGGCAACTCATGCAATGACTCGTAATACGCCGACTCTTCCACAATACCGGACGACACCATGACCTCAAAGGCAAGCTCGACCCCAGCACGCACCATAGCAACCATCAAAATACCGTTATCAAAGAATTCTTGCTCACTGATACTGGCATCTGACTCGGGATAGTTTTCAAACGCGGTCTGTGCCGTTTCCTCACGCCAAGTGAAAAGATCTTTATCGCCATTATCCCAATCGGCCATCATGGTCACGGAGAAATGGCCAGAGATAATGTCATCCATGTGTTTGTTGTAAAGGGGACGCATAAGCTCTTTAAGCGACTCCGACAGCTCAAAGGCTTTTACTTTCGCGGGGTTGGACAAGCGATCCATCATATGCGTGATGCCACCGAATTTCAGCGCTTCAGTAATGGTTTCCCAGCCATATTGAATAAGTTTACCCGCATAACCCGGCTCAACACCTTCTGCAATCATTTTCTCATAGCAAACAACCGATCCGGCCTGCAGCATGCCACACAGGATGGTTTGTTCGCCCATCAGGTCTGATTTTACTTCCGCCACAAACGAAGACGCTAGCACCCCGGCACGATGACCGCCGGTTGCGGCTGCCCATGCTTTCGCAACCTCAAAGCCTTCGCCGTTAGGATCATTTTCTGGGTGGACCGCGATCAGCGTCGGCACACCAAAGCCGCGTTTATACTCTTCACGCACTTCGGTACCTGGACACTTAGGCGCCACCATAACGACGGTAATATCTTCACGAATGCGCTGACCCACTTCGACGATATTAAAGCCATGAGAGTAACCGAGCGCAGCGCCATCTTTCATCAACGGCATGACGGTCTCTACGACGTTGGAGTGTTGCTTATCTGGGGTCAGATTGATCACCAAATCCGCTTGTGGGATCACATCTTGGTAGCTCCCCACTTTAAACCCATGATCGACCGCGTTTTGGTAAGAAGGACGCTTCTCATCAATCGCCGCCTGACGCAGTGCATAAGCCACATCAAGACCCGAATCACGCATGTTTAGACCCTGATTAAGCCCTTGCGCCCCACAGCCAACAATCACCACTTTTTTACCTTTGAGGAATTCGGCCTCGTTGGCAAATTCATCGCGCGACATAAATCGACAAACGCCTAATTGTTCCAATTGTTGACGCAAATTCAGGGTATTAAAGTAGTTCGCCATAGGGTGCTCCATTGATTCGAATCCATGATTAGGTGTGTTTTCACCGCATAATTTTGATACTACCTTAACCGTCACATTGCCTAAAGTGATATATTCACAACATGACATTGCAAATAAAGCAAGAACACACCATGAACACCAAACAACTTACGGGTTTTCTTCACCTCTGTGATACCAAAAGCTATACCCGTGCGGCAAAAGCCATGCATGCTAGCCCATCGGCCTTAAGTCGGATTATTCAACGGCTTGAGGGGGACATCGGTCAACCGTTGTTTATTCGGACTAACAAAGCCGTTACCTTAACACCCGCAGGAAAAACGTTATTACCCGTGGCGCGAGAAATCTTACAACTATGGCATACCACCAAAGCCAATATTAATGAACATGCCTCTTTGCTCGGCGGTAAACTCACGCTCTTTTGCTCGGTCACCGCCAGCTATAGCCATTTACCTGAGCTCCTCGCGCGATTTCGTCAGCAATACCCAAATATCGAGCTACAACTGCTGACCGGCGATCCCGCTCAGGCAGAAGAAAAGGTGCAAGACAATAGTGCAGACATTGCCATTGCCGCTAAACCAAAGTATTTGTCGTCAAGTTTAGTCTTTCAACCCATTGATACCGTGAGCTTGTCGGTTATCGCGCCGGCAATGGCCAGCAGTGGCATTGATCTGCAAACCATTGACTGGCAACACACACCTTTGATCTTGCCCGAAGCAGGGACAGCCCGTGATCTCGCGGATCAGTGGCTAGCCAGCAAAAGCATCGAACCAAACGTCTACGCACAAATAGCGGGTCACGAGGCGATAGTCAGTATGGTGGCATTAGGCTGTGGTATTGGTGTTGCACCGGATGTGGTGATTGATAACAGTCCAGTAAAGGACAAGGTTGAGCGCTTGCGCCAAGAAATCGTACAACCTCTCGAACTAGGCCTTTGTTGTAAAACTTCCCGCGCCAAAGAGCCTTTACTCAATGCCCTACTCGATACGATGCGATAATCCAAAAAGCCCCAACATCACTATCCAGGGGCTTAAACGCAAAAAACCCCAGCTTTTCAGCTAGGGTTTCTAAGTAGTGGCGGAGGGCCGGGGTTGCGGACAACGGGCAGGCCATCCTGCGGGACTCATTCGCCCGCAGGGCGAACCTAGTCAATAACAAAAAACCCCAGCTTTTTAGCTAGGGTTTCTAAGTAGTGGCGGAGTGGACGGGACTCGAACCCGCGACCCCCGGCGTGACAGGCCGGTATTCTAACCAACTGAACTACCACTCCGCACCAATTCTGTATGATTAAAGGCTTATATCTCTTTGCTTTAATCAATTGTATTCAAAGCCTGGCGATGTCCTACTCTCACATGGGGAGACCCCACACTACCATCGGCGCTGCTTCGTTTCACTACTGAGTTCGGCATGGAGTCAGGTGGGTCCAAAGCGCTATGGTCGCCAAGCAAAATTTGGTGTGTCTTCACTTTTCAGTCAAAACACGTATCTAGAAAGCTGTTCGTTCTCGCCACAATCAACTGGC
>NZ_MUFI01000003.1:0-116921 GCF_001996265.1 Salinivibrio sp. MA440 | reverse complement strand
GCTCTAAATTATTTAAATGTCTGATTTTAAGTGTTTATTACTGGTTTTTGATTGATAGATGTGAGGTGTTAGGTTGATTTTTATCCGAGGTTGAGTCAACGTAAGATAACTAGCGTGGCGTTGAGTGAGTGAGATGCCACTTGATGTCCGTAAACAACTTTTGTTGTGATTGGATTACAAATGACAGCCAGGGAGGCGATATGACAGAAGCATGCTCAACCTTACGCGAATCACTGGTAATTAACGAGACCGTTACCCCAGCGCAGGCAGAAATCCTAACCGATGATGCCTTGTGTTTTTTAGCCAGTTTGGCTAATCGATTTGCGGATCGTATACCTGGGCTTCTTGCCACTCGCGAGCAGCGCCAACAGCGTATTGATGCGGGAGAGCTGCCCGATTTCCTTCCTGAGACGCAATCGATTCGCCACGATGATTGGACCATTCGTGGCATCCCCAAAGACTTGCAAGATCGACGGCTAGAAATTACTGGCCCAGTGGATCGGAAAATGGTGATCAACGCCCTGAACGCCAATGTGAAAGTGTTTATGGCGGACTTTGAAGACTCGTTCGCACCAGCTTGGCCACAAGTGGTCGAGGGGCAGCGCAACTTGCGCGATGCTATTAACGGCACCATCAGTTATGAACAACCAGAGACAGGAAAGCGTTATCAACTTAACGATGATCCCGCGCGCCTGATCTGCCGGGTTAGGGGCCTTCATCTGACAGAAAAACATGTCATGTGGCAAGGTAAACCGCTACCCGGTGCTTTATTTGATTTCGCGCTCTACTTTTTCCATAACTATCGTCGGTTGCTTGAGACAGGATCCGGTCCTTACTTCTACTTGCCCAAACTACAAGCCTATCAAGAAGCGGCGTGGTGGAGCGATGTGTTCTCATTTGCAGAAGATGAATTTGGGCTAAGCCGAGGCACGATCAAAGCAACCGTATTGATCGAAACCCTACCGGCCGTGTTTGAAATGGATGAGATTTTATATCACTTACGCGATCACATCGTCGCGCTGAACTGCGGTCGCTGGGATTATATTTTCAGTTATATCAAAACGCTTCGTAATCATCCTGATCGGGTGCTACCTGACCGTCAGGTGGTCACCATGGACAAACCTTTTCTCAATGCTTACTCGCGACTGTTGGTGAGAACCTGTCATAAGCGCGGTGCATTGGCCATGGGAGGGATGGCGGCATTTATCCCGAGCAAAGACCCAACCGAAAACCAACAAGTGCTCGAGAAAATCGAAAAAGATAAAACGCTAGAGGCAAATAATGGCCATGATGGAACCTGGATTGCCCACCCCGGATTAGCAGACACGGCGAAAGCCATTTTTGATAAAGCGCTCGGCGATAAGCCGAATCAGCTAACGGTTTCTCGTGAGCAAGATGCGCCAATTACCGCGGCGGATTTGCTTGCGCCTTGCGATGGAGAACGCACCGAAGCGGGCATGCGCCACAATATCCGGGTTGCGGTCCAATATATAGAGGCATGGATTTCGGGTAATGGCTGTGTGCCGATTTACGGCTTGATGGAAGATGCGGCGACCGCCGAAATTTCGCGTGCGTCGATCTGGCAATGGATCAAGCATCAAAAGCCGCTCAGCAATGGCAACGTGGTAACCAAAGAGCTATTTACGCAGTACCTCGAAGAAGAAATGGCTGTGCTTGAAAACGAACTGGGCACTGAACGTTTTGCTCAAGGGCGATACCGCCAAGCGGCAACGTTAATGGCCGAGCTGACAACCAGTGATGAGCTAGTTAACTTCTTAACCCTGCCAGGGTACGAGTATTTGCCTTAATGGGCATGGAAGCAAAACAACAACATGGAATGAAAGCGAAGGGCTGACAAGGCTCTGCTAACAAAGAGGAATGGAACATGACTTTGACTCGCCAACAACAAATCGCGCAACTGGAAAAGGATTGGGCTGAAAATCCACGCTGGAAAAACGTAAAGCGAACGTACACCGCTGAAGAGGTGGTCAGTATGCGCGGCTCTTTTGTCCCCGAGAATACCATTGCTAAACGCGGTGCAGCTAAGCTGTGGGATCTTGTTAACGGCAGTGCGAAAAAAGGCTATGTTAACTGCTTGGGCGCGTTAACGGGTGGCCAAGCTGTGCAGCAAGCAAAAGCCGGCATTGAAGCTATTTACTTGTCAGGCTGGCAAGTGGCAGCGGACAATAACACAGCGTCCAGCATGTATCCGGACCAGTCACTGTATCCAGTTGACTCAGTCCCCTCGGTTGTTAAACGTATCAACAATGCTTTTCGCCGCGCGGATCAAATACAGTGGTCAAAAGGTGGAACCCCAGAAGAGGGGACTGATTATTTTCTCCCTATTGTTGCCGATGCCGAAGCTGGCTTTGGTGGTGTACTCAACGCCTATGAGTTGATGCGCAATATGATTGAGGCAGGCGCAGCAGGCGTCCACTTTGAAGATCAATTGGCGTCAGTGAAAAAGTGTGGTCACATGGGTGGAAAGGTATTGGTGCCAACCCAAGAAGCCGTGCAAAAGCTGGTTGCAGCGCGTTTGGCGGCGGATGTTGCAGGGACTGACACGCTCGTGATTGCCCGTACCGATGCTAATGCGGCTGATCTGCTTACCTCAGACTGCGACCCTTATGATAAAGACTTTATTGCAGGTGAGCGCACCGCAGAAGGTTTTTATCGCGTGCGTCCAGGGATTGAACAAGCGATTTCCCGTGGTCTCGCTTATGCACCGTATGCTGATTTGATTTGGTGTGAAACCGCGACACCGGATCTGGAAGAAGCACGTCAATTTGCCGAGGCGATTCATGCGCAATATCCGGATCAATTATTGGCATATAACTGCTCGCCATCCTTTAACTGGGAAAAGAACTTGGATGCCGACACCATCGCTCGTTTCCAGCAAGCGCTGTCCGACATGGGTTACAAGTATCAGTTCATCACCTTAGCGGGCATTCACAACATGTGGTACAACATGTTCGATCTTGCCCACGCTTATGCGCAAGGTGAGGGAATGCGCCATTATGTAGAGAAGGTACAGCGACCTGAATTTTCTGCGGCGGAGCGTGGTTACACGTTTGTGGCTCACCAGCAGGAGGTCGGTACTGGCTATTTTGACCAGATGACTAATATTATCCAAGGCGGTCAATCTTCGGTAACCGCACTGACGGGCTCAACGGAAGAAGATCAGTTTTAATTAAAACCGTTATCATGGAAATGAAGCCAGAAAGGGAGTGGAAACACTCCCTTTTGTTTATTCACCTTCTTCCATCGGCTCGCTTTCTTCTTGAATTTCGAGCAAGGTCGACGCAATGGCGACAAAGTCACTATCAGTAATGATCCCAACAAGGCGTTGATTTCTAATCACGGGTAAACACCCTATTTTACGCGCTAACATTGATAATGCTGCGGCACGTAACGACGCCTCTGGCGAGACGGTGACAAGTTGCTTATCGGTAAATTGTGCGAGTGGGGTATGGATTTGATGATCGCCATTGGTTGCTCTTCCTAAAGACGATGCCTGGGCTGAAAGCACATCGCGCTGGGTAACGAGCCCAAGCAAGCGTTCATTATCATCGACGATGGGTAAGTGACGGAAGCGTTCCGCGCGCATTAAGCGGTGGGCATCATCAAGCGTATGATCCGGACTCAGTGTATGTGGATGGCGAGTCATCATATCATCAACGGTAAACATGGCACCTCCTTGTTATCAGTGCACAGGATTAATTTAACTGTAGTGCACTTGGCACGGGGTGGACGTGATACACATCAATTATCTGCGCGAGGCTATTATCCGCAAAAGGCTATTATTCGCAAAAGGCAATGATCTGCAAAAGGACATCATCCACGAAAGTTAATCATCCGCCAAAGTTAATCATCCGGCAAAGGCTTCAAACGTAAATATCGCCATGCTATTAATGCGCACTGAAACGATTGCCTGCTTCGCTCGCTTGATATTCACGGTGGGCTACCTATACTAGCGGCCTGCTTTTTATCTAGGCAAACGTCATGCAATTATCCGATTTTCACTTTGAACTCCCTGATGAGTTGATTGCGCGCTATCCACAGCCGGATCGCAGTGCAAGTCGCTTATTGTCACTTGATGGCACCAGCGGTGAGGTAGCGCATCGTCAGTTTAAAGATATCCTCGAACTGGTTGAACCTGGGGATTTGATGGTGTTCAACAACACACGTGTGATCCCTGCACGCGTGTATGGCCGCAAAGCCTCGGGTGGAAAAATAGAGGTGCTGGTGGAGCGTGTGCTCGACGAACGTCGTTTCCTTGCCCACGTGCGCGCGTCTAAAGCGCCAAAACCCGGTGCTGAATTATTCCTCGGTGATGACGGACAGATCCCGGCAGAAATGGTGGCACGCCATGACGCCCTGTTCGAAATCCAGCTAAACAGCGATAAAGGCGTAGTGGATACACTCAACGACATCGGCCATATGCCGTTGCCGCCGTATATCGACCGTCCTGATGAAGAAAGCGATAAAGAGCGTTATCAAACCGTGTATAACCAAAAACCTGGGGCGGTGGCTGCGCCAACGGCGGGATTACACTTTGATGATGCCATTATGGCAACGCTCAAAGAAAAAGGCGTCAATATTGCCTTTGTTACTTTGCATGTGGGCGCCGGAACATTCCAACCGGTTCGGGTCGACAACATTGAAGAGCACATTATGCATGCCGAGTATGCTGAAGTGCCTCAAGAGGTGGTCGATGCGGTCAATCAAACGCGTGCACAAGGTAAACGCGTGATTGCGGTGGGGACCACGTCAGTACGGTCATTGGAAAGTGCAGCACAAGCGGCGAAGCAAAAAGGTGAACCACTGGCGCCATTTTTTAATGACACCCAGATTTTTATCTATCCCGGTTACCAGTGGCAGCTAGTGGATGTGCTTGTCACCAACTTCCACTTGCCGGAATCAACCTTGATCATGCTGGTGAGTTCTTTTGCCGGTTACGAACATACCATGGCCGCTTATCGCGCGGCAGTTGAAGCGCGCTATCGCTTTTTCAGCTATGGCGATGCCATGTTTATAACCCGTCAGCAACAACCTGATTAATTAAGTTCACGCGAAGCCTGGCTTCGTGTGATCTAAGCTTGCGGCAGGGTAAACCTTGTTAGCATAAGACACACGCCAGACTGTTTCTCTGGCACTGAGGAGGATTCGTGGAATACGAACTGAAGAAAACCGATGGACGCGCCCGCCGTGGCCGTTTGATTTTTGAGCGCGGCACGGTCGAAACCCCGGCATTTATGCCCGTGGGGACCTATGGCACCGTAAAAGGCATGACCCCAGAAGAAGTGAAAGGCACTGGGGCTGAGATCTTACTCGGTAATACCTTCCATTTATGGTTACGTCCGGGGCAAGAAGTCATGCGACTGCATGGGGATTTGCATGACTTTATGCAGTGGCATGGCCCTATTTTAACCGACTCTGGCGGCTTCCAAGTTTTTAGCTTAGGAGATATCCGTAAAATCACTGAAGAAGGAGTGCATTTTCGTAACCCGGTTAACGGTGATCGGATTTTCATGGATGCGGAAAAATCCATGGAGATCCAATACGACCTTGGCTCAGACATCGTGATGATCTTTGATGAGTGTACCCCGTATCCTGCGACGCACGCTGAAGCGAAAAAGTCGATGGAGATGTCACTGCGCTGGGCCAAGCGTAGTCGCAATCATTTTGACAAACTTGGTAACAAAAATGCGCTGTTCGGCATTGTGCAAGGTGGTGTATATGAAGACTTACGCGATGTGTCGGTAGAAGGCCTAACTGAGATTGGCTTTGATGGTTACGCCGTTGGCGGACTTGCCGTCGGTGAGCCAAAAGAAGATATGCATCGCATCTTGGAGCATACCTGCCCGCAGTTGCCGGAAGACAAACCCCGTTATCTAATGGGAGTGGGTAAACCGGAAGACCTCGTGGAAGGGGTGCGTCGTGGCGTTGATATGTTCGATTGCGTGATGCCGACCCGAAATGCTCGAAATGGTCACCTATTTATTACCGGTGGTGTGATCAAGATCCGTAATGCGAAACATAAAAGTGATACCTCGCCTCTGGATCCTGAGTGTGACTGTTACACTTGCCGCCATTATAGCCGTGCCTATCTTTACCACTTAGACCGTTGTAATGAAATCCTCGGTGCGCGACTCAATACTATCCATAACTTGCGTTATTATCAGCGCGTCATGGAAGGTTTGCGTAACGCGATTGACGAAGGTAGATTAGATGCCTTTGTAGCGGATTTCTACGCGCGTCGTGGCAAGGAAGTGCCACCGCTCGATTGATTTCGAATTCAACAACTAAAACGAGGACGTGATTGAATGTTTATCTCACAAGCTCACGCAGCGGCTGAAGCCGGCCCACAAGGTGGCGGTATGCAGCTTTTTATTATGCTTGGTCTCTTTGCGGTTATTTTCTATTTTATGATTTATCGCCCGCAATCTAAGCGTGTTAAAGAGCATAAAAACCTAATGGCATCCATGAGCAAAGGAGACGAAGTACTGACCGGTGGTGGTTTGGTGGGTAAAATCACCCAAATTGCTGAAGACAATGACTTTATTGTTATTGCTCTTAACGACAATAACGAAGTGACCATTAAAAAAGACTTCGTGACGGCAGTACTGCCCAAAGGTACTATCCAGTCTCTCTAATTCTCGCAACCATAAAGGATGCATGCTGTGCTAAACCGTTATCCTTTGTGGAAGTACATCATGGTGCTAATAGCCTTGGTTATTGGCATCGTGTATGCGCTTCCCAATTTATACGGTGAAGATCCAGCAGTACAAATTTCCGGGGCGCGTGGCGCCTCGGTAGATATGACTGCGCTGGACTCCATCAAACAAACTCTCGAATCTAATGACCTCTCCTACCAATCCATTGCGCTTGAAGACGGCACTGTCTTAGCTCGCTTTAAAGACACTGAATCGCAAATCAGTGCTCGTGATGCGTTGATGTCTCGCTTTGATAGCAATAACTATGTGGTCGCATTAAACCTGGCGCCAGCGACCCCTTCTTGGTTGGACGCCCTTGGCGCAACACCAATGAAATTGGGACTCGATTTACGTGGCGGGGTACACTTCTTAATGGAAGTGGACATGGACGCTGCGCTAGAAAAGTTGATTACCCAGCAAGAAGACAGCTTTCGTACTGATTTACGTGAAGCGCGCATTCGCTATCGTGGTTTACGTGTCGAAGATAACACGCGCGTAATGGTTAACTTGCGTAACGCAGAAGACACCAATAAAGCGCTCGAGCTACTGTCGAACAATTATCGGGATATGAACTTCTCGATTGATGAAGACGACGGCACCTTAACCGCGGTGTACAAAGAAGAGCGATTAAAAGAAATCCGTAACTACGCGGTGGCGCAAAACATCACTATTTTGCGTAATCGTGTCAATGAGCTCGGGGTCGCAGAGCCTTTGGTCCAACGTCAAGGTGCGAGTCGCATCGTGGTTGAGTTGCCAGGTGTGCAAGATACGGCCCGAGCAAAAGAAATTCTCGGTGCGACCGCGACCTTGGAATTTCGTGAAGTCGACCAAGATGCCGATTTATCTGCAGCGATGGCAGGGCGTGTTCCGCCGGGTAGTGAGCTAATGAGCTCGCGTGACGGGCGTCCTGCGGTGTTGAAAAAGCGAGTCATCTTAACCGGTTCACACATCACAGACGCCAGTTCATCACGTGATGAGTACAGTCGCCCACAAGTGAACATCTCGCTCGACAGCGAGGGCGGTGACAAAATGTCTGACTTCAGTAAGCGTAACATTGGCGAGCTGATGGCAACGGTGTTTGCTGAGTACAAAGACAGTGGTGAGCGTGACGAAAATGGCAAAGTGATCTTGGAAAAACACGAAGAAGTGATTAACCAAGCGACCATTCAATCGGCATTAGGCCGTGACTTCCGAATTACCGGGATCGACTCAGCAGCTGAAGCTCACAACCTTGCGTTATTGCTACGTGCCGGTGCGTTGATTGCGCCCATTTCGATTGTTGAAGAACGCACCATAGGTCCATCCATGGGGCAGCAAAACATCAATATGGGTATACAAGCCTGTTTATGGGGCCTCGTTGCAGTCATGCTGTTTACACTGGTGTATTACCGCCGCTTCGGCTTGTTTGCTAACTGTGCCTTGTTCGCGAATATCATCTTGATTATTGGGATTATGTCGCTTATTCCGGGCGCCACCATGACGCTACCGGGCATTGCCGGTATTGTCTTAACCGTGGGGATGGCGGTGGATGCTAACGTGCTTATTTTTGAACGTATTCGAGAAGAGCTGCACGAAGGGCGTAGTCCACAACATGCGATTGATCGGGGTTATTCCAACGCCTTTAGTACCATTGCCGATGCTAATATTACCACGCTGATTACGGCGATCATCTTGTTTGCTGTGGGTACTGGCGCAATTAAAGGTTTCGCGGTGACACTATCGATTGGTATTTTGACCTCCATGTTTACCGCTATCGTGGGAACGCGTGCACTGGTAAATCTTGTGTATGGCGGCAAGCGCGTCGAAAAACTGTCGATTTAAGGGAGCCCAAGCATGTTTCAAATATTTAAACCGGACATGTCGATCAACTTTATGCGTTGGTCTAAAGTGGCCTTCGTGTTCTCGATCTTCATGATTGCGGCGTCTGTGGTCACCTTATCAACCAAATGGTTGAATTGGGGGCTCGATTTTACCGGCGGTACCTTGATTGAAGTCGGTTTTGAACAACCGGCTGATCTTGCCCTAATCCGTGATTCGTTATCCGCTGAAGGCTTTGGCGATGCGGTGGTGCAAAACTTTGGTAGCGCCACGGACGTGATGGTTCGGCTGCGCCCACGTGATGACATGGAAGGTGAAAACCTCGGTAATGAAGTACTGAATGCCATCAAAGCCGGTACCGGTGATAACGTCGAGATGCGCCGCATCGAGTTTGTCGGCCCCAATGTCGGGGACGAGCTGACCGAAGCGGGTGGCTTGGCAATCATCATTGCATTGGTTTGTATCCTGATCTACGTCTCGTTCCGTTTCGAATGGCGTCTAGCTTCCGGTGCCGTCATGGCGCTGGCTCACGATGTGATTATTACGCTGGGGATTTTCTCTCTGTTCGACGTGGAGGTGGATCTCACTATCGTCGCTGCTTTGCTGACAGTCGTGGGTTACTCGCTTAACGATACCATTGTGGTGTTTGACCGTATTCGTGAGAACTTCCGCAAACTTCGTAAAGGCGAGTCAGACGAAATCATCAATGCGTCTGTTTCACAAACCCTAAGTCGGACAACCATTACTTCAGGCACTACCTTGTTTGTGGTGATTTCGCTCTTTACCTTGGGTGGGTCGATGATCCATGGGTTTGCCATGGCACTGTTGATTGGTATTACCGTCGGGACATACTCATCGATTTATGTCGCTTCGGCGCTGGCCTTGAAACTCGGTATTGCGCGCGAGCACCTCTTGATCCCTGAAGTGGAAAAAGAAGGGGAAGAGTTCGACGCGATGCCTTAACCACGCTTGCCCTGTGCTTAGAGTGGGGCTATGCAGTGACCAAGTGGCGAATTGTTTACAAGCCGTCATCATCTTCAGGTACAAAAAAGCGGCGCTCATTGAGCGCCGCTTTTTATTAATATCTTATCGGTGTCTTTATTTTTTCATCGACTCAGGCGCGTGTTCGCGAACTTTGGCGAGTATACCTTTCACCACACGTGCGCCACCGCTGACAATATTGCCAGAGCGCATATAGTCGGTACCGCCGTTAAAGTCAGTGCAAATGGCACCCGCTTCGCGCGCAATTAACTCACCCGCAGCCAGATCCCAAGGCTTAAGGCCTAGTTCAAAGAAGCCGTCAACACGGCCCGCGGCAACGTAGCAAAGATCGAGCGCTGCCGATCCAGTACGACGGAAGTCAGCACAATCGACAAACAACGCCCCAACAACGGCGATAAAGCCTTCAGCGTGCTGTTTAGCTTTAAACGGGAAGCCGGTCGCTAAGAGGGTGCCGTCAAGCTCTTTGGCGCTGCCAGTACGGATACGCTTGTTATTGAGTTGTGCGCCAGAACCACGTTGAGCGGTAAATAGCTCATTGCGGATAGGATCGTAAACGCAACCAATTTCTGTACGGCCTTTAATGCGCACAGCAATGGAAACGCAGAAATGCGGGAAGTCGTTAATGAAGTTAGTGGTGCCATCCAGTGGGTCGATGATCCATTGATAATCGCTATCTTTGCCTTCCGCCACGCCTGACTCTTCGCTAACGATGGTGTGGTCCGGATATGACTTTTTAATAATATCGATAATGATTTGTTCCGCCGCTTTGTCGACATTAGTGACGAAGTCATTAGTGCCTTTTTGTGCGGTTTCGATGTTGTCTTTGTTTTCTGCAGATTTAGCGATAAAATCGCCAGCCTTCCGTGCAGCACGGACGGCGATGTTTAGCATCGGATGCATACGGTTTTCCCAACGGATGTTAAAGAACGAAAGCGGGGCGGAGTATAACAGAGCCAGAGCAAAAGGAAAGTGGGTATTTTTTAACCGTCAATAAGCGCGTGCTCTCTGCTAAATATGACGCCAGCCGCAGGCTTAGCTGAGAAGTATTATCGATTGCACTGTGATAAACTGCGCAGATCTGACAGACCGCTGCCCATCCCATCCAAGATGGACAGAGCAAGAGACGAAAACAACATCATGCTAGATCAAATTCGCGTTGTATTAGTAGGCACGTCCCACTCCGGAAACATTGGCTCAGCCGCCCGAGCGATGAAAGTCATGGGACTGACCAACATGACATTAGTGGCGCCTGGCTGTGAAGTAGACGGTCAAGCCATTGCCTTAGCCGCAGGGGCCAGTGATATTGCCAATAACGCGAGAGTGGTGAATACGCTTGAAGAAGCGGTGGCCGATTGTGGCCTAGTGATAGGCACCAGCGCAAGAAGCCGAACATTAGAATGGCCGATGCTGGATGCGCGAGCGTGCGGCCAAAAAGCCATTCAAGAAGCCGCAACACATCCGGTTGCCATCGTTTTTGGCCGAGAGCGAACTGGCTTAACCAATGAAGAGCTGCAAACATGTCACTATCATGTTTCGATTCCATCCAATCCAGACTACAGCTCTTTGAATTTGGCCATGGCTGTGCAAACGCTGTGTTATGAAATGCGTGTCGCCTGGTTGGACAGTCAAGCCTATCAAGGCCCAACCCTTGAACAAGACTATCCGCTGAACCAAGATTTGGCGCGTTTTTATACGCACCTCGAAACGGTTCTTACTAAAACAGGGTTTATCCGTACTCAGCACCCTGGCATGGTCATGACAAAACTACGTCGCTTATTTAATCGCGCGCGCTTAGAGAGTCAGGAACTCAATATTTTACGAGGCGTGCTGTCTTCGGTGGAAAAGGTGACCAAACAGGCGGCATCGAGCGAGCAAAATACCGATAATCACTCCCCACGTTGATCCTTTCAAATGAGGCGTCGTACACCTTGGTGAAAACTTGACAAAAATACTCAGGTAAATACTTGACCAAAATACTCGGGTATGTAACCATTTGAGCATCTATTCACCACAGGTAGCGTGTTATGAGATTGACTTCGAAAGGCCGTTATGCGGTTACCGCCATGCTCGACGTGGCGCTTCATGCCGAGCAGGGCCCTGTGCCCCTGGCGGACATCTCTGAGCGTCAAGGCATTTCCTTGTCTTATCTTGAGCAACTTTTTTCACGGCTCCGTAAGTCGGGACTGGTCAGCAGTGTTCGTGGTCCAGGCGGTGGTTATCGTCTCGGGATAGCAGCCAACGAGATTGCCGTTGGCGCGGTGATTGCCGCGGTTGACGAATCGGTGGATGCGACAAAATGCCAAGGTAAAGCAGACTGCCAAGGCGGAACCCGTTGTTTGACACACACCTTGTGGCACGACTTAAGTGCCCGTATTAGCGGTTTTCTAAACGACATCACGCTCGGTGAGCTGATGCATGATAACGAAGTGAAGCAAGTAGCAGATCGTCAGGATGCTAAACTGGACGCCTCATTGGCGCCAAGAAACACGTTTAGCTCGAAGGTCAAACAAGATAGCGCCACCATAGGCGTGAACGTTCGCTCCTGATGACCAATGTCGGTGTAATTGGAGAAAAACATGAAATTGCCCATATATTTTGATTATTCAGCCACGTGTCCGGTTGATCCGCGCGTTGCTGAAAAAATGAGTCAGCATCTGACCATGGACGGGGTCTTCGGTAACCCAGCCTCTCGCTCGCACCGTTTTGGCTGGCAAGCAGAAGAAGCCGTTGATACTGCACGCGAAAACATTGCCGATTATTGCAATGCCGATCCGCGTGAGATCGTGTTCACCTCTGGCGCGACGGAATCAGACAACCTAGCCATTAAAGGTATTGCCAATTTCTACTCGAAAAAAGGCAAGCACATCATTACCTGCAAGACCGAGCACAAAGCGGTACTTGATCCATGCCGGCAGCTAGAGCGAGAAGGCTTTGAAGTCACCTACCTCGACCTAGAAGAAAACGGCTTAGTTGATCTGAAAAAGCTAGAAGCGGCGATGCGTGATGACACCATTTTGGTCTCTATCATGCACGTGAATAACGAAATCGGCGTGATTCAAGACGTTTCGGCTATCGGCGAATTATGCCGCGAGCGCAAAATTATGTTCCATGTGGATGCTGCACAATCTGTGGGCAAAGTGCCTTTAGATGTGAAAGAAATGAAAATTGATCTGATTTCTTTCAGCGCGCACAAAGCTTACGGACCAAAAGGCATCGGCGCTTTGTATGTTCGCCGTAAGCCACGGGTGCGTATTGAGGCGCAAATGCACGGTGGTGGTCACGAGCGTGGTATGCGCTCAGGCACCTTACCGACCCACCAAATTGTGGGTATGGGTGAAGCCTTCCGTATCGCTAAAGAAGAGCGTGAAAAAGATTTTGAACATGCACTTGCGTTACGTAATCGCTTTTATGACGGCGTCAAAGATTTAGAAGAAGTTTACGTTAATGGTGATTTGGAGCAGCGCGTTCCACACAACTTGAACGTGAGCTTTGCCTTTGTTGAAGGTGAGTCTTTGTTGATGGCGCTAAAAGATCTGGCGGTATCGTCTGGGTCGGCGTGTACATCAGCAAGCCTTGAGCCTTCTTATGTTCTTCGTGCGCTAGGACGCGACGATGAGCTAGCACACAGCTCACTACGTTTTTCATTTGGTCGTTTTACTACTGAAGAAGAAGTGGATTACGCGATTGAAAAAGTCCGTGAGGCCGTGAACAAGCTGCGAGAAATGTCACCACTTTGGGACATGTACAAAGACGGTATTGATTTAAGTACCGTTGAATGGGCGCACCACTAATACGAAAAACGCGCCAACTGGCAACAGTGAGCAATCATATTGAGGAAACAATTATGGCTTACAGCGAAAAAGTAATTGACCACTACGAAAACCCACGTAACGTTGGCTCGTTTGAAAAAGGCGATCCATCCGTCGGTAACGGCATGGTCGGTGCCCCTGCATGTGGCGACGTCATGAAGCTACAAATCAAGGTGAATGACGAAGGCATCATCGAAGACGCTAAATTTAAAACCTATGGCTGCGGGTCAGCGATCGCATCGAGCTCGTTGGTTACCGAATGGGTAAAAGGCCGTTCGATTGACGATGCCGCTGCAATCAAAAACTCTGAGATTGCGGAAGAGCTTGAGCTGCCACCGGTTAAAGTCCACTGCTCTATCTTAGCGGAAGACGCCATTAAAGCAGCAGTTAGCGACTACAAGAAAAAACACCAGCAGTAAAACGAAGGGGTTGTTGATACTATGGCTATTACCATGACACAAGCGGCATCAGATCGCGTAAGAGCGTTTCTAGACAACCGTGGAAAGGGCATTGGCTTGCGTCTTGGCGTACGGACGTCAGGATGTTCTGGCATGGCCTATGTCATTGAATTTGCTGATGAGCTTCAAGAAGGTGATCAGGTATTCGAATACGATGACGTCAAGGTAATCGTCGATGGCAAGAGCTTGCTCTATCTCGAAGGGACAGAGTTAGATTTTGTCAAAGAAGGCCTAAATGAAGGTTTTCAGTTCAACAACCCTAACGTCAGTAGCGAATGTGGTTGTGGCGAAAGCTTCAACGTGTAAAACGTGAGAGCACATGAATCATTTTGAACTCTTCGGGCTACCGTATCAGTTTGAGCTGGACGGTAGCTCGCTTTCTTCAACGTTTCGGGAGCTGCAACGCCAGTATCACCCAGATAACGTTGCTAGCCAAGACGATAAAACGCGTCTTCAGGCGGTGCAGAAAGCCTCGCAAATTAACGATGCGTTTCAGACGTTGAAAGGTCCCGTTCGACGCGCTGAATATATGCTGACGTTACAAAGCATTGATATAAAAGACGAAAAGCAAACAATGCAGGATCCTGAGTTCTTAATGCAGCAAATGACACTGCGTGAAGAACTGGAGTCGATCACTGATAGCCAAGACGATGCTGCGTTATTTGATTTTGGCGCAAAAGCACAAGCGCTTTATGATGCCTTGATCAAAGAGGTTAAGCAGGCACTCGCTGCTTCTCAATGGCAAGAGGCGGCAGTGATTGTGCGCAAGCTTAAGTTTGCAGAGAAGCTTTGCTCCGAAGTGGAGCGCGTCGAAGATCAGCTGATGAGCTGATCGGCACTATTCGCCTGTCAACGCAGTAAAGTTTAAGGATTAGACATGGCACTGTTACAGATTTCAGAGCCCGGTCAAAGTGCCGCGCCGCATGAACACAAGCATGCAGTCGGCATCGATTTGGGTACGACCAACACTTTGGTTGCCACGGTACGAAGCGGTGTCGCAACCACCTTGAACGATGAACACGATCGATCACTGATCCCGTCGGTGGTCCACTATGGTGGTGATGCCATTTCAGTGGGTTATGATGCCCTTCCTCATGTGCAAACGGATAGTGCCAACACCTTGGTATCGGTCAAGCGCATGATGGGACGCTCTTTGGATGACGTCCAGACACGTTATCCGCAACTTCCTTATCGGTTTTCACAAACTGAAAATGGCCTGCCACAAGTCGAGACACGACGTGGTGCCATCAACCCAGTTCAAGGCTCGTCCGATATTTTGCGGGCGGTACGTGAACGTGCAGAAGTCAGCTTGGGTGATGCGCTTGAAGGCGTGGTGATCACTGTTCCAGCTTATTTTGATGATGCGCAGCGAGCAGGCACCAAAGATGCCGCGACACTCGCGGGCCTGAATGTACTCCGTTTACTCAATGAGCCAACCGCAGCGGCCATTGCTTATGGGCTCGACTCGGGCCAAGAGGGCGTGATCGCTGTGTATGATCTCGGGGGCGGGACCTTCGATATATCGATTCTCCGTCTCTCCCAAGGCGTGTTTGAAGTCATGGCCACCGGGGGCGATTCAGCACTAGGTGGGGATGATTTTGACCACCTGCTCGAGCAATGGATCTGTGAGCAAGCCGGGTTTGAAACCCTCAGTGGTGATGAGCGCCGTACGGTGCTCCACGCAGCGACACAGGCTAAAATCGCATTGTCTTCCTCCGCCAGTACCGACATTGACGTACTCGGTTGGCAAGGTACGCTGACACGTGACACCTTTGATGCCTTGGTCGCCCCTTTGGTTAAAAAGACCTTGATGTCGTGCCGTCGTGCGCTTAAAGACGCCGGCGTCAGTGCCGATGAAATCCTAGAAGTCGTGATGGTCGGCGGGTCAACCCGGGTACCGGCCGTTCGCCATCAAGTCGGCGACTTCTTTGGTCGTGAACCGTTAACCAGTATCGACCCAGATAAAGTGGTCGCGATAGGTGCCGCAACACAAGCGGATATTTTGGTCGGCAATAAGCCCGACTCTGACATGTTGTTGCTGGACGTGATCCCGCTTTCGCTCGGCATTGAAACCATGGGCGGCCTGGTAGAAAAAATCATTCCACGCAATACCACCATTCCTGTGGCGAAAGCCCAAGAGTTCACCACGTTTAAAGACGGTCAAACCGGCATGAAAGTGCACGTGGTACAAGGTGAACGTGAAATGGTGGATGATTGCCGCTCGTTGGCGCGTTTCTCCTTAAAAGGCATTCCACCGATGACCGCGGGGGCAGCCCATGTCCGCGTGACCTACCAAGTGGATGCCGACGGTTTGCTGTCTGTGTCGGCCATGGAAAAGTCGACTGGTGTGGCCTCGTCGATCCAGGTTAAACCGTCTTACGGGCTCAATGATGACGAAATCGCCAACATGATCAAATCATCATTTACCCATGCGGAAGAAGACAAAGATGCCCGCTATTTGGCGGAGCAACGCGTTGAAGCCGATCGGGTGATCGAAGGCCTACTGGTCGCCATGCAACAAGACGGTGACACCTTGCTCGATCATAATGAGCAACAAGCGCTCGTGAACGAAATTGAAACATTGATCGCGCTGCGTAACGGCGATGATGGCGCTGCCATTGAAGCGGGAATCAAAGCACTAGATAAAGCCAGCCAGACCTTTGCGGCACGTCGTATGGACAAATCGATTCGTAATGCGTTGGCCGGTCAATCCATTGATGAGGTGTAATCATGCCTAAGATTATTGTTCTGCCGCACCACGAGTTATGCCCAGAAGGTGCGGAACTGGAAGGGAAAGAAGGGGAGACCGTCCTCGATGTGGCGCTAAAAAATGGCATTGGCATCGAGCACGCGTGTGAAAAGTCTTGCGCGTGTACTACCTGTCACATTGTGGTTCGCGAAGGCTTTGACTCGCTCGACGAAAGTGATGAGCTTGAAGATGACATGCTCGATAAAGCATGGGGACTTGAGCCAGAGTCCCGCTTGGGCTGTCAGGCGAAAATTACCGATGAAGATCTGGTGGTCGAAATTCCACGCTACACCCTAAACCATGCAGCGGAAAATCATTAATCTAATGCTGTAACGGACGGAGAAGCAAAATGAGTTTAAAATGGACGGATTCACTCGATATTGCGATTGAGCTGTGTGACGCTTACCCAGATGTCGATCCTAAAACAGTACGTTTTACCGACTTGCATCAATGGATCACCGAACTGGATGACTTTGACGATGATCCTGAGCGCTCGAATGAACGGATTTTGGAAGCGATCATTATGTGCTGGATGGATGAGCAAGACTGAGGGCTAGCTCTCGTGAGTGATTGATAATACTTGTGTTATTGTCACCGGCTCGGCACAGTATCGACGGCCAAATAGAGTTATTACCAAAAGCGGGCCCATCGGTTCGCTTTTTTTATTCCACTGGGTGCCATGTACTCAACGTACGCTGCCCAGTCAAACACGCTGTACAGTAAAAAACAGCGCGACAGTACAAGGAGTACAAAATGTCAGAAACATTAAAAGTAACCCTGTCGCATCAGCCGGCAGCCGCGCAATGGGGCGATAATGCGCTGGTCTCTTTTGACGCCGATAAAGCGCTTATCCATGCACCGAGCGACACCAATCAACGAGATAAGGTGCAACAAGCCGCGCGTAAACTCGAGGGGCAAGGTGTCCCTGCACTGACGCTGACCGGCGAGCATTGGGATCTTGAATTAGTGTGGGCCTTTTACCAAGGGCTTCGCGGTCCTAAAAATAAAGTGGCTTTTGCGCAAGCGGTCTTAAATGACACAGACACCAAGGAGTTCGAACTTCGGCAAACTGTTGGTGACTGGGTGCGCGATATTATCAACCAACCGGCAGAAGAAGTCGGTCCGCATCAGTTGGTGGCCCGCGCAGGGGAATTTGTAAAATCGATGGCACCGGAGCCGGAGCATGTCACTTACAAGATTATTTCAGGCACGGATCTGTTAGAAAAAGGCTGGCACGGCATCTATACCGTTGGACGAGGCTCTGCCCGTAAACCGACCATGTTGCAATTGGACTACAACCCGACCGGCGATCCGGATGCACCGGTTTATGCATGCTTAGTCGGAAAAGGGATCACCTTTGATTCGGGCGGCTATAGCATCAAAGGCTCAGATTTTATGACCACCATGAAAGCCGATATGGGTGGCTCGGCAACCGCGACAGGCGCATTGGCGATGGCAGTGGCGAAGGGCCTAAATAAGCGCGTGAAATTAGTGCTTTGCTGTGCAGAGAACATGATCTCAAGCAGTGCCTACAAGCTAGGTGATATTATCACTTACAAAAACGGCGTGACGGTTGAAGTATTGAATACCGATGCCGAAGGACGCTTGGTGCTCGCGGATGGCTTAATGTATGCCAGTGAGCAAAAGCCTGAACTCTTAATTGATTGCGCCACCCTGACGGGCTCAGCAAAAGCCGCATTGGGTAACGATTATCACGCATTGTTTAGCTTTGATGATAAGCTCGCCCATCGTACCCTTGAGGCGGCACAGCAAGAGGGTGAAGGAATGTGGTCTCTCCCTGTGGCTGAATTCCATCGTAAGTTACTGCCTTCTTCATTTGCTGATATTGCCAACGTATCGACAGGCGCGTACATGCCAGGTGCGAGCACGGCCGCCGCGTTTTTATCGTATTTTGTCGAAGATTACCAAAAAGGCTGGATGCACATCGACTGTTCGGGGACTTATCGTAAAGCCGCCAGTGACAAATGGGCGGTCGGTGCCACCGGGATGGGCGTGAAAACCTTGGCGCGTGTGTTATTGGATGAAGCCAAATAACCTCATCAATTAATCGGTGAGGTGTTAACGAATTTTTTGTGTGAGTTAACGCTTCACCGCATTGGTGATAGGGGCAGACAACAAAGTTTGCTAGGGTAAGCGCGTTGTTGCTCCTAGTGAGCCTGATTTAGACAGTAAAAGGACAAGCGAATGACCATTGAACGCACTTTTTCTATCGTCAAACCTGATGCCGTAGAGCGTAACTTGATTGGTACGCTTTATCAGCGTATCGAAAGTGCTGGCTTACGCATCGTGGCAGCGAAAATGTTACACCTTAGCAAAGAACAGGCTGAGGGGTTTTATGCTGAGCACCAAGGTAAACCTTTCTTTGCGTCCTTAGTCGAGTTTATGACCTCTGGACCGATTATGGTGCAGGTGTTGGAAGGCGAGGGTGCCATTAACCGTTATCGTGAGTTGATGGGCAAAACTAACCCCGAAGAAGCGGCTTGCGGGACATTGCGCGCTGACTACGCGGAAAGTATGCAATATAACTCCGTACATGGCTCGGATAGCCCAGGCTCGGCTGAACGTGAAATTGCGTATTTTTTCACCGCGGATGAGATTCATCCTCGTTGTTAACGCAAAGACGGATATAAAAGGTTTATAAAGAGGCGCGAGCCTCTTTTTTGTTTTGTTCTTCTCCTGCCTCTTACCTGAATAACCACGCTCATAGAGAGTGGAAAGTGTGATCTAAAGCCTGTACAATTTCGCGCCTTAAGCGCGTTCCGAACAGGGATCTTGACTAGATTCAAGGTGTATTCACTCGAGAACGCCAGGCCAATACCCGTGTCTTACCATATAGCTAGTTTTTACGAGGCAACCCCAATGACGACAGAGAAAGTAAATCTGCTTGATTTTGACAGGCAAGGATTGCGTGCCTATTTCGCCGATGAGCTCGGTGAAAAAGCCTTCCGCGCTGACCAAGTCATGAAGTGGATGTATCATTTTGGTTGCGATGACTTCGATGAAATGAACAACATCAACAAGAAGTTACGTGAAAAGCTCAAGCTGGTCGCCGAGGTTAAAGCCCCTGAAGTGAGTGAAGCGCATTACTCAAAAGATGGCACCATTAAATGGGCGATGCGAGTGGGCGGTCAAGATGTGGAAACCGTGTATATCCCTGAAGATGACCGGGCAACATTGTGTGTTTCCTCTCAGGTTGGTTGTGCGCTCGACTGCAAATTTTGCTCGACCGGTGCGCAGGGTTTTAACCGTAATTTGCGGGTTTCTGAAATTATTGGCCAGGTTTGGCGTGCCGCAAAAGAAATTGGTATCGAAAAAGAAACCGGACGCCGTCCTATTACCAATGTGGTGATGATGGGGATGGGCGAGCCGTTGCTGAACATGAAAAACCTGCTGCCGTCACTCAACCTGATGCTCGATGATAATGCCTATGGCTTGTCGAAGCGTCGTGTCACGGTATCGACTTCCGGTGTGGTGTCTGGCTTGGAGCAGATGATTGGTAAAATTGATGTTGCGCTAGCGATTTCACTGCACGCGCCGAATGATGAACTGCGTAGCCAAATTATGCCGATTAACGATCGCTGGGATATCGACGCTTTCTTAGATGTGGTGCATCGTTATATTGAAACCTCGAATGCCAACCGTGGCCGTGTCACGGTTGAATATATTTTGCTCGATCATGTGAATGACTACATGGAGCATGCGCGCCAACTCGCAGAGCTGTTAAAAGATACACCGGCGAAGATTAACCTGATCCCATTTAACCCGTATCCTGGATCGCCATTCAATAAACCAAGTAACTCTCGTATTGATAGGTTTATGAAAACCTTAATGGAATACGATTTTACGGTCACGGTGCGTAAAACGCGCGGCGATGATATTGATGCGGCGTGTGGCCAATTAGCCGGAGACATTGTCGACCGGACAAAACGCGCCGAAAAGCGACTGGGTGCGCAGGAGGTGATCCCTGTTCGACCCGTCTAGCATTATAGGTCTTTATAAGGGAAGAACATGGTAAAAACTGGCTGGGTATGGGTGTTGATTATCACGTTGGCAGGTTGTGCCTCGCCAGTTTCACAGCAAAACGACGCTAAGTTTGATAAGATTCAAGCGGCCGAGGCACGAATTTCGTTGGGGTTAGGTTACTTAAACAGTGATCGCTATCAACAAGCGCAGCAAAACTTGCAGCAAGCACACCAATATGCGCCTAATTACTATCGTACCTCGCTGTCTATGGCGTATTATCAACAACGTGTCGGTGAAACCGACCAAGCGGACCGTTTATATCAAAAAGCGTTATCGCAAGCGTCTAAAAAAGGCGATGTGTATAATAACTACGGTGTGTTTTTGTGCGAACAACAGCGTTTTGCTGAGGCAAAAGAGGCATTTTTGCAAGCCGTCGCACAACCGTATTATCATCGCGTGTCAGACAGTTATGAAAATGCCGCGTTCTGCCAGCTAAAAGCGGGCGAAACTAAGAGCGCGAAGGCCTTGTTGGAAAAAGCGACTGAGCATGACCCGCTGAATGTCCGCGCAGGATTACAACTTGCCAAGTTAGAGATAGAACGAGGGCAAGAGGCAGGTGCCATTACGCGTATCAAACGACTCCATAAACGCGTTGGTGCCCATCCCAGCGGATTATTATTGTTGGTCAAAGCTTATCAGCAACAAGGCAACACGGAGCGAGCTGCCCATGATGCTCAGCGATTGGCGCACCAGTTTCCAGAATCCAAAGAATATCAATTGTACTTAGCGAATGAATACTGAACAGACGGAAGAACACGCGCAAAAAGATACGCAACCTGCGCCCGGGGAAGTATTAAAGCAAGCGCGAGAAAAAATGGGCTGGAGTGTTCGCGATGTGGCTGACCGACTGCGATTGCGCGTCAGTGTCATCGAGGACCTCGAAAGCAATAATCCAGATATGGATCAACTGGCCACGTTTACGCGTGGCTATTTGCGATCCTATGCCAAGTTAATGCAAATCGACGCCGACCAGCTTCTCGGTGACAGCAATATGGAAGCAAGCAGTGCGGCAACGGTTCAGAAAATGCAAAGCTTTTCGCGCAAGACACGACGGCAAAGGAGTGAAAGCCGTTTGATGTGGTTGTCTTGGGTGATCATTGCTATTGCGGTGGGTATTACTGGCGTGTGGTATTGGCAAAATCAACAAGCGATGACATCGTTACCCACGCAGCTGGATAGCGAACAAGCCGATGAGTTAGTAACCACCCCTTCTGACCAAGACAGTGCTGTGATTGCCGCCGAGCCCCAACCGAGCACCGATGAACTCGACACTGAGCCTGCTAAAGCAGTCGATGCGCCGCAGCCGGTAGAACCCGCGGCCAAAGCCAGTGATGAGGGGCAATCGAATCCTGTGTCTACCTCTGATGAGGCAACAGCCGCTAAGACACAAATGGAGGCGCAAACGACTGACGCAGCGAGTCGTCAGGAAACAGCACAAGCGCCAGTGACGGATCCGGCAGCAAAAACGACCGCAAGCGCCAACGAAAATCGCCTGGTCATGACCTTTACTGGCGATTGCTGGATTGATGTGCGTGATGCCAATGGCGAACGCTTGGCGACAGGAATAAAAGCTGAAGGTGAGCAAATTACCTTAACTGGCGAAACGCCGTACCAATTGGTACTTGGGGCGCCAAGTGTGGTGAACATTACCTTTAATGGCGACAATATTGATCTTGATGGCTACCCAACCGGGCAAGTGGCTCGGTTGCGCCTTCCGCAGTAATCAGAGAACGTCAATATGCACAACGAAAATCCGATTAAACGTCGTCCGTCCAAACGTATCAATGTGGGCAATGTGCCGATTGGTGATGGTGCGCCCATTGCAGTGCAATCAATGACCAATACGCGCACCACGGATGTTGAGGCGACCGTGGCGCAAATAAAAGCGCTCGAAAATGTGGGTGCAGACATTGTTCGCGTGTCAGTCCCCACTATGGATGCCGCTGAAGCCTTCAAAACAATTAAAGCGCAAACGTCGATCCCGCTAGTGGCAGATATTCACTTTGACTATCGTATCGCGCTTAAAGTCGCTGAATACGGTGTCGATTGTTTGCGGATCAACCCTGGGAATATCGGTAAAGAAGAGCGCATCCGTGCGGTGGTCGATGCTGCTCGCGATAAAAACATCCCGATTCGAATTGGTGTTAACGGTGGCTCGCTAGAACGTGATCTCCAGGAAAAATACGGTGAGCCAACGCCAGACGCGCTGGTAGAATCCGCGATGCGTCATGTTGATATTCTCGATCGACTCAACTTCGACCAATTTAAAGTCAGTGTGAAAGCATCAGACGTTTTTTTAGCGGTGGAATCCTACCGCAAATTAGCACAACAGATTGAGCAACCTCTTCACCTCGGGATCACCGAAGCAGGTGGTGCGCGCGCAGGGGCGGTAAAATCATCGGTTGGGCTAGGCATGTTACTCGCTGAAGGTATTGGCGATACGTTGCGTGTGTCGTTAGCAGCCGATCCTGTTGAAGAAATTAAAGTTGGGTTTGATATTCTTAAATCCCTCCGAATTCGCTCACGCGGGGTGAATTTTATCGCCTGCCCAAGCTGCTCTCGTCAGGAATTTGACGTCATCGGCACCGTGAATGCGCTTGAACAGCGCGTAGAAGATATTCTGACGCCAATGGACGTTTCAATCATTGGTTGCGTTGTCAATGGCCCAGGCGAAGCCGAAGCGTCACATCTTGGCCTTGCTGGTGGCAACAAGCGCAGTGCTTATTATCTCGACGGCAAACGTCAAAAAGAGCGCTTTACCAATGACAACTTGGTGGATGAGTTAGAAGCAAAAATCCGCGCCAAAGCGGCGATGATGGATGAGCGCAACCGCATCAAGGTGTCTCAAATCGATCAAGAAGGCTAAGCCATCAGGCTGCCTTTTCCCCTTTTATATATGATATCGGTAACGGAAGTTAACGTGGCTAAAACAATTCAAGCAATCCGAGGCATGAATGACTGCCTCCCTTCTCAATCTCCTTTGTGGCAGAAGCTCGAAAATACGATTAAACAGGTCGTCAGTGCCTATGGCTACAGTGAAGTACGTATGCCTATCGTCGAAGCAACACATCTGTTTAGCCGTGCGATTGGTGAAGTGACCGACGTTGTCGAAAAAGAAATGTACACCTTTGATGATCGAAACGGTGACAGCCTAACGCTACGACCTGAAGGCACGGCGGGTTGTGTCCGCGCAGGGATCGAAAACGGCTTGCTCTATAACCAGGAACACCGTTTGTGGTATACCGGGCCAATGTTCCGTCATGAGCGTCCACAAAAAGGCCGCTATCGTCAATTTCATCAATTTGGAGTGGAAGTCTTTGGCTTGAATGGCCCTGACGTTGATGCCGAATTGATCATGATGACGGCCCGGATGTGGCGTGAGCTGGGGATTGCTGAACACGTCCGTTTAGAACTTAACTCCATTGGTTCGCCGCAAGCGCGTGCGGATTATCGCCAAGCACTGGTTGCTTTTCTGATGCAGCACGAATCGGTGTTGGATGAGGACAGTAAACGTCGCATGCAGACCAATCCGCTACGTGTATTAGATACCAAAAACGCGGATATCCAGGCGATTCTTGTTGATGCGCCAAAGCTCAGTGATTATCTGGATGACGAGTCAAAACAACATTTTGCTGGATTGTGTGAACTCTTGGACGCGGCAGGTATCGAATACCAAGTGAATCACCGTCTAGTACGTGGACTTGATTATTACAACCGCACGGTCTTTGAGTGGATTACCGATAGCTTAGGCGCGCAGGGCACGGTGTGTGGCGGCGGCCGCTACGATGGTTTGGTTGAACAACTCGGTGGTAAGGCAACACCGGCGGTCGGGTTTGCAATGGGCCTTGAGCGCTTAGTCTTGATGCTCGAAAACCTGAGCCAAGATGATATCCGCCCAGTGGTGGATGTATACATGGTGACGGCAGGCGAGGGCGCCTTAGCCGCTGGGATGAAACTAGCCGAAAACCTGCGTGAGCAAGTGCCGGGGTTACGCGTTATGTCGCACTTTGGTGGTGGCAGTTTTAAAAAGCAATTTAAACGTGCAGACAAAGTCGGCGCATCCGTCGCATTGGTTTTGGGCGAAGACGAAGTCGCTAATCAAACGGTAGCGCTAAAAGATTTAAAAGGCGGCGAGCAACAAACTCTGAAGCAGGATCAGATCGCTGCGACATTAAAAGCATTGATTTAGAGAGGACAGATCGTGGACGTCTACACCACAGAAGAGCAGCAAGTTGAAGCCATTAAAAAGTGGTGGCGAGATAACGGGAAAGCGGTTGTAATCGGCGCTGTTGTCGGTTTAGGTGCCTTGTACGGCTGGCGTTATTTCCAGTCGCAACAGGTCGAAAGTAAGGAACAAGCCTCTCAACAATACGAACAAACTTTGAACAGTATCGAGAGCGGTGATGGCACGGCACTGAGCCAGCTCGAGGGGCATGAAGGTTATCAAGCGCTGGCGGCACTTAACCTGGCAAAGAAACAGGTTGAACAGGGAGAGCTAGACAGTGCACGTAAACAGCTGCAAACGGCCCAGCAAGCGGTAAATGATGATGCGCTCTATGGGTTGGTAACCACGCGTTTAGCGCGTGTGAACGCGGAGCTGGGTCAGTATGACGCGGCACTGAGTGAACTGGATAAAGTGACCGCGTCAAGTTGGACAGCCAAAGTACAGGAAATTCGCGGTGATATTTTGCTTCGGCAAGGGGACAGTGAGGCCGCTCGTGATGCCTATACCGCCTCGCTTGAGGCAGGAGCGAGTCCAACCGTCACGATGAAGCTTGATAACCTCAGTCAATAAGGGCGTGGTATGAAAAAAGGATTATGGCGCATAGCCGCTGTGGCCACGACTTTGGCGATACTGACCGGTTGTGCGGGTGAAGAAGATGTTGTGCAAATGGCACCATTACCCACTGTAACGGATAAAATTGCATCATCACAGATTTGGCAAGCCCAAGTCGGTGATGGTGTCGGGCAATATTATTCGGCCCTTCAACCGACGGTCGCGTACGATAAGGTATTCGCCGCTGACCGCCAGGGAGAAGTGGCTGCGTTTGATCTTGAAAGTGGCGAGCGTATTTGGCAGCAGTCGGTGCAAACTGAGACGCCAGCGTTGTTATCTGGTGGGCTGAGTGCATCCTACGGTAAAGTGTATGTTGGCGGAGAAACCGGCGAACTGTATGCCTTGGATGCTGAAACAGGCGAGCGCCTTTGGCAGCAAAATGTGAACGGTGAAATCCTGGCCAAGCCTTTGGTCGACGCTGGTATGGTGATCGTTAATACCAGCCGCGGTGAGTTGGTTGCGCTTGATGCGGAATCCGGTGAGCCTCAGTGGAGTAACGCCAATGATGTCCCTAATCTAAGTTTGCGCGGCGAGAGTGCCCCCGTAACCGTGTCAGGCGGTGTATTCTGGGGGATGGCGAATGGTCGTCTTGGCGCCGCGATGATCGAAACAGGTCGCTCTATTTGGCAAATTCCGATTTCGACACCCAAAGGGGCGACCGAAATTGATCGTCTTGTTGATGTGGATGCGACCCCTGTGATTGATGGCGACCGTTTGTATGCCGTGGGCTATAATGGGCAGTTAGTGTCGATTGATTTACGCTCGGGAAAAGCAGCATGGAAGCGTGATTTTTCATCGGCCAACGATTTTATTGCGGCGGGTAATAGCCTTTATTTAATTGATGATAAAGACAATATTGTCGCATTAGATGCACGTAATGGTTTAGAGAAATGGCGCAACAGTGAGTTAGCGTATCGCATATTAACTGCGCCAGCGGCAAGCGATGGTTATCTCGTGGTTGGAGATAGCCAAGGGTACTTGCATTGGCTCGATCCAGAAACTGGGGATTTTGTTGCCCAGCAATCGCTTGAAGGCGAGGGTATTGCGGTGGCGCCCGTGCAAACCGATAATGGCTATATCGTGATAACACGCGATGGCCAATTGAGAAAGCTGGCTATCGACTAGTATCAGCCACCCAGTTTTATATTTAGGCTCCTGGCTGTATAGACAGTTGGGAGCCTTGTTTATTGATAAGAGAATGAAAATTAAGAGGTCTACATGATTCCTGTTATAGCCCTAGTAGGGCGCCCGAATGTGGGAAAATCGACGCTCTTTAACCGTCTTACCCGCACGCGCGATGCATTAGTAGCGGATTTTCCGGGACTGACCAGGGATCGAAAATACGGCAAGGCATTGCTGGATGAGCACGAATTTATCGTGATCGACACCGGCGGGATTGATGGTACAGAAGAGGGTGTAGAAACCAAAATGGCCGAACAATCGCTTGCTGCGATTGAAGAAGCCGACGTGGTGTTATTTATGGTGGACGGGCGTGCAGGATTAACACCTGCTGATCGGGATATTGCTCAACATATCCGTGTCCGCGAAAAAACTAGCTTTTTGGTCGTCAACAAAGTAGACGGTATTGACCCAGATACCGCAACCGCAGACTTTTGGCAATTAGGCATGGACAACATGTATCAAATTGCTGCCGCACACGGTCGTGGGGTCAGCGGATTGATTAATCGTGCTCTAACGCCCTTTGCCGAACAAGCGCTACAGCAAGCGCAGGAAGAGACAGGTCTGGTTGACCTGACCGATGAGCAAGATGACATCGATGATCAAGACAACCCGACCGTGAACACAGAAGAGCAGGCAGAAAATGAGTACGCCTACCTTCAATCACTGCCGATTAAAATTGGTATTATAGGTCGCCCCAATGTGGGTAAATCGACCTTGACCAATCGCATGCTCGGTGAAGAACGAGTCGTCGTTTACGATATGCCGGGGACCACACGAGACTCCATTTATATCCCGATGGAGCGCGATGGGCGCGAGTACGTGATGATTGATACGGCCGGTATACGTCGTCGTAAACATGTTAGTGAAAAAGTTGAAAAATTTTCTGTTATTCAAACACTTAAGGCTATCGAAGACGCGAACGTCGTGCTGCTAGTGATTGATGCTCGAGAAAATATATCTGATCAAGACTTGAGCTTGCTAGGGTTTGCCTTGAATGCGGGCCGTTCGATCGTGTTGGCGGTTAACAAGTGGGATGGCTTAGATAGCGAGATTAAAACGCGGGTGAAATCCGAGCTGGATCGTCGCCTTGGTTTTGTCGACTTTGCACGCGTTCACTTTATTTCTGCGTTGCATGGTACCGGTGTCGGTCACTTGTTTGAGTCCATTCAAGAAGCCTATCAGTCGGCGACCAAACGTGTCGGAACCGCGATGCTAACCCGTATTTTGAAAATGGCGCAAGATGACCATCAGCCTCCAATGATACGTGGCCGCCGAGTGAAGCTAAAATATGCACACGCCGGTGGATATAACCCACCCATTGTGGTCGTCCATGGTAACTTGGTGAGTGAGTTGCCAGACTCCTATAAGCGCTACCTGATGAATTATTATCGTCGAACCTTAGACATTATGGGCACACCGATAAAGATTCAGTTCCAGAACAGTGAAAACCCGTATGAGGGTAAAAAAGAAAAGCTGACGTTATCTCAGTCACGTCAACGCAAACGCTTGATGGACATGGTTAAAAACCGCAATAAGAAGTAAACGAAAGCCCAGCCTTGATGCTGGGCTTTTTTGATCCCGCCTACTTTTAACGATCCAAACCTGGATCTTGAATTTATCATTCGTGATCATAATCACATTAAAGCCACGTCGTCTGTGATGTCGTGGATCTTAGCTTATCGCGTGACTGGGCAGGTTTTGAGCGGCGATAATTGCATCACCCCTTCACCTCACTCTCATTTCATTTATGCTGGATCTTTAATTTACAACGCTATTTTTTAGTGTTTTATATCGATAAAAATCCAAATGCAGAACATGTAACTTATGCTTTYGGGAAGTGTATTGATAAATATTCTTTTCAGGGTAGGAAGCTGATCAAGGGGAATTAACCCCAAGATCGCTCGATCGCTTACTGATCGGTTAGATGTGTATTGTACAGAGTTTAATCAGCCGACTGACTTGGATGACGCTGTTGTACCACGCTGGTGATCTCGCCGTTACTGAGCTGGGTGCGCAGGATATCGCCTTCATGCAGTTGATTGATGTTATTAATAATTCGCCCATCACTGTCACGGCTAATCGAATAGCCACGAGAGAGCGTCGCTAATGGACTGACGGCATCCAAGGTCGCCACCAAGGTCAAAAGTCGCTGCTGCGCGTGTGACAATTGCGAGTTCATCGCGTGGACGAGGCGTTGATGGTGCTGTGCCAATTGAGCCTGATGTTGATGAATACGATGCTCAGGCGTCACGCGTTGTAACCGGCTATCCAGGGCATTAAGCTGGTGGTTATATCGTGAAAGCTGTTTCGTCAGTCCTTGGTGAATGCGCCTTTGCAGCTCATCAATATGCTGACTTTGCTGTTGCAGACGACGACGGGGGTGTTGGTGAGACAAACGGTGTTCGTGTTGCGTCAGTTCCCGTTGCTGGCGATAAAGTAGCGTGCCGATCGCGTTTTTAAGCGCTTGCTCGCGCTGCTGATATTGCTGCAAGCGATAACTCAGATCACGGCTAACAAGTTCTGCGGCAGCTGATGGGGTGGGGGCGCGAACATCGGCAACAAAGTCAGCAATGGTCACATCCACTTCATGGCCTACGGCACTGACGATGGGGATCTGACTCGCGGCGATGGTACGGGCGACGATTTCTTCATTAAAGCACCATAAATCCTCGAGTGACCCACCGCCACGACCAACAATCAGTACGTCACACTCATGACGGCTATTGGCGCGCCCGATCGCTTGCGCTATCGATACTGCCGCATCTTGCCCTTGCACCAGGGTCGGATAAATCACCACCGGCAGGCTAGGGTCCCGTCTTTTAAGTACATTCAGAATATCATGCAAGGCAGCGCCGGTTTTGGAGGTGATTATGCCAACGCGCTTTGGTTGGTCGGGCAAAGCTTGCTTAGCGGTTTGTGCGAACAACCCTTCTGCGGCTAACGCTTGTTTACGTTGCTCAAACGCCTGCTGCAGTCGTCCATCGCCTTCGGGCTGCATGCTTTCTAAGATTAGCTGATAGTCGCCTCGAGGCTCGTACATAGACACACGCGCGCGCACCAGGACTTGATCCCCATTTTTGGGTTTAAAGGTCACGCGACGATTGTTACCACGAAACATGGCACACTTCACTTGGCTTTGGTTGTCTTTGAGTGACAAATACCAATGGCCAGACGTTGCCGCGGTAAAATTGGAGAGTTCGCCCGTTAGCCAGACAATGCCAATGTTTTTTTCTAAGCAAAGACGCACCTCCGCATTGAGGCGGGAAACGGACAAAATATGTTGATTACTCGCGGTCACAATCGCTGATCCTTTTGATAAACCTGATCGCATACTACCTGCCGTATACTGGGATGCCAACTGACTCAGCATGACGATAGCCAGGCGATCGAAGCAATCGATTGCGAAAAAATGAACAATGTATCCGTTGATAAATCAACCGACTAAATCTGTCTTGGACAATCAATCGCTATTCTTAGTAAAAATCGATAGCCAAACGTTTGCGCTGCACGTATAATTCTGCGGCAATATTTTGTTCCCCTTCACAACTTTTAGTGTGAGATATTGCAATGCTGAGAATCGCGAAAGAAGCGTTAACCTTTGACGATGTACTCCTCGTCCCTGCCCACTCAAATGTACTCCCTAACCATGCGGATCTGCGGACCCAATTGACCCGTTCAATTAGCCTGAACATCCCTGTGCTCTCTGCAGCAATGGATACAGTGACCGAAGCCCGTTTGGCCATCGCATTGGCACAAGAAGGCGGCCTTGGCTTTATCCATAAAAATATGACCATCGAGCAGCAAGCCGAGCAAGTGCGCTTGGTGAAAATCTATGAAGCGGGCATGGTGTCTAACCCGGTTACGGTGACGCCTGAGATGACCATTGCCGATGTCAAAGCCTTGACCGAACGCAATGGCTTTGCCGGTTATCCAGTGGTGAATAAACAAAAAGAGCTGGTTGGCATTATTACAGGACGCGACGTGCGTTTTGTCTCAGATCTTAGCAAACGTGTTGAAGATGTGATGACCCCTCAGTCTCGTCTCGCCACCGTGCGTGAGGGCGCTGAGCGTGAGCAAGTGCAACAGTTGATGCAGCAGCATCGCGTCGAAAAAATTCTGGTCGTCAACCAAGACCATCATCTCAGCGGCATGATCACCGCCAAAGATTTCCAGAAAGCGGAAAGCAAGCCTAACGCCTGTAAAGACGAACAAGGTCGTTTGCGTGTCGGTGGTGCCGTCGGCGCAGGGGCGGGCAATGAAGAGCGTATCGCGGCCTTGGTGGAAGCGGGAATCGATGTGTTACTTATTGACTCATCACACGGCCACTCTGAGGGCGTCCTACAACGTATTCGTGATGCCAGAGCCTCGTACCCGCACTTACAAATTGTGGGCGGTAACGTTGCCACTGCCGAGGGCGCACGTGCCTTGATTGACGCGGGTGTGGATGCCGTAAAAGTCGGTATTGGCCCAGGCTCTATTTGTACCACGCGTATCGTCACTGGCGTGGGTGTGCCGCAAATTACCGCGATCAGTGATGCCGCTGCCGTCGCGCAAGAGTATGGTATTCCGGTAATTGCCGATGGCGGTATTCGTTTCTCGGGTGACTTGTGTAAAGCCATTGCTGCCGGCGCATCCTGTGTGATGGTGGGCTCAATGCTCGCCGGTACCGAAGAGTCTCCGGGTGAAGTCGAGCTTTACCAAGGCCGCGCGTACAAATCTTATCGCGGTATGGGCTCAGTGGGCGCCATGTCAAAAGGCTCATCTGACCGTTACTTCCAAAGCGATAACGCCGCCGATAAGTTGGTGCCTGAAGGCATAGAAGGGCGCGTTGATTACAAAGGCATGATGAAAGAGATCATCCACCAACAAATGGGCGGGTTGCGTTCAAGCATGGGCTTAACGGGCTCTGCCACCATAGAAGAGATGCGCACTAACGCGCAGTTTGTTCGCGTGACCGGCGCGGGCATGAAAGAATCACACGCGCATGATGTCACCATTACTAAAGAAGCGCCGAACTATCGCCTCGGCTAAAGACATCACTACCGCGATGCATTTGAGAGGGGAGCACAGCTCCCCTTTGTTCCACTTAATTGAGAAAGCCAGATAATGACCCAGAACATTCATGCTCAACGTATTTTGATCCTTGATTTTGGCTCCCAGTACACCCAGTTGATTGCGCGCCGTGTCCGTGAAATTGGTGTGTATTGTGAGCTTTGGAGCTGGGATGTCGATGAGCAAGACATTCGTGACTTTGCTCCCAACGGCATCATCCTATCCGGTGGCCCAGAGAGCGTGGCAGAAGCCAACTCGCCACGTGCACCGCAATATGTCTTTGACGCAGGCGTGCCTGTGTTGGGCGTATGCTATGGCATGCAGACCATGGCTGAGCAGCTTGGTGGTAAGGTTGCGGGCTCTGAGCATCGCGAGTTTGGCTACGCGCAAGTAAAACGCGTTGGCCAGAGCGCACTGTTTGATGGCATTGAAGATGCTATTGCCGATGATGGTCACCCACTTTTAGATGTGTGGATGAGCCACGGCGATAAAGTGGTCGCGATTCCGGAAGATTTTGTCAAAATCGCTGAAACAGACACCTGTCCGTTTGCAGCCATGGCCAACGAAGATAAACGTTTTTATGGTGTTCAGTTTCACCCAGAAGTGACGCACACGCGCCAAGGCAAACGGATGCTTGAGCAGTTTGTGATGCAAATCTGCCAGTGCGAGCGTTTGTGGACACCGGCAACCATTATTGACGATGCGATTGAGCGTATTCGTGAGCAAGTGGGGGATGACGAGGTGATCCTTGGCTTGTCTGGCGGCGTCGATTCTTCTGTAGTGGCTATGCTGGTTCACCGTGCGATTGGCGATAAGCTCACGTGTGTGTTCGTTGATAACGGCCTGCTGCGCCTTAACGAAGGTGAGCAAGTGCTGGAAATGTTCGGCGATCACTTTGGGTTGAACATTATTCATGTCAATGCGGAAGACCGCTTCCTTAATGCCTTGAAAGGTGAAGCCGATCCCGAAGCGAAGCGTAAAATCATTGGCCGGGTGTTTGTCGAAGTGTTCGACGAGCAAGCGAGTAAAATGGACAATGCTAAATGGCTGGCGCAAGGCACCATCTACCCAGACGTGATCGAATCGGCGGCTTCGAAAACCGGTAAAGCGCATGTGATCAAATCACACCACAACGTCGGTGGCTTACCGGAAGAGATGGAAATGGGTCTGGTTGAGCCACTCAAAGAGCTGTTCAAAGACGAAGTCCGTAAAATCGGTCTTGAGCTGGGCTTGCCATATCACATGCTGTTCCGCCACCCCTTCCCAGGGCCAGGCTTAGGTGTGCGCGTGCTGGGCGAAATCCAAAAAGAATACTGCGATCTGCTTCGTCGCGCCGATGCGATCTTTATTGAAGAGCTACGCAACGCCGATCTCTACGAGAAAGTCTCGCAAGCCTTCGCCGTGTTCTTACCGGTTCGCTCGGTGGGCGTGATGGGCGATGGCCGTAAATACGATTGGATCATCGCCCTGCGTGCCGTCGAAACCATCGACTTTATGACCGCGCACTGGGCACACCTGCCATACGATTTCCTCGGCAAAGTGTCGAACCGCATCATCAACGAAGTCGACGGCATCTCCCGCGTGGTTTACGACGTCTCCGGCAAACCGCCTGCGACGATTGAGTGGGAATAAGCGTTTGAGAAAGTAAAACGCTAGTTTAACGACATAAAGCCCATGCCTAGCGTGGGCTTTTTTGTTTCTAAATGTTTCATTGCTGTCTGTAAGCATCCGTTTTTTGTGCTGCTTTTCTAACTTTAAAGGAATTTAACATTGGGTTAACTGGCTTACTTATGGCTAACTATGCTGATTTTTGCTTTACTGACGATAATTTGTCATTTTATTGTCATTAAAGCCTGCTGGATCAGGTAAGCCAAAACACAACATCGAAAATAATGGAGTTCCCAGTGAGTCAACACATTAATCCAGCAACCGATACAGGCCGACCGCGCGGCATGGATCGGTTTTTAAATATGATAGAGCGTGCGGGTAACCGGATCCCAGATCCTGCCTTATTGTTTTTCTGGGGCCTGGTGACGGTTTGGGTGCTCTCCGCTCTTTTGTCACAAATCACGTTTAATTCTGTTCACCCATTGACCGGGGACACCGTCCAAGTCAAAAACCTGCTCACCGGTGATGCGCTCGCCCACTTTTTAGCCAATATGGTTGACACTTTTACAGGTTTTGCGCCGCTTGGGATTGTATTGGTTGCGATGTTAGGGGTGGGTGTGGCTGATCAGTCAGGCTTTATCACCACCGGTTTGAAGAAAATGCTGAGTGTGACGCCGAAGCAAGCACTCACACCCATGCTGATTTTGGTGGCGATCGTGTCACACACGGCGGCGGATGCAGGCTATGTACTGGTGATCCCACTCGGCGGGATTATCTTCCACGCGGCGGGGCGTCATCCGCTAGCGGGGATTGCCGCCGCTTTTGCTGGGGTGTCGGGAGGCTTCTCGGCCAACTTTATTCCGTCTGGCATTGATCCTTTGCTGGCAGGCTTTACCGAGTCGGCCGCACACGTGTTGGATGACAGCTACCAAGTTAATCCCCTCGCTAACATCTACTTTACGGGCTTGTCGTCTATTTTAATCGTGGCGCTGGGCTGGTTTGTGACTGAGAAAATTGTCGAGCCACGCTTAAATCGCACACCGATTGATGAGGATGCCGAAGAGGCGCCTGATCTGGGCTCATTCACCACCATTGAAGGTAAAGCCTTTAACCGTGCCGGATTGGCGATGCTGGCCGGGATTGCCGCGCTGGTGGCGGCCTCATGGCCGGAAACCTCGCCGCTTCGGTCACCGGCGGGCGAGCTCACCGCCTTTGATGCACCGATTATGCAATCGATCGTGCCGCTCATTTTTGTGCTGTTTATTATTCCAGGCATTGTGTATGGCAAAACCGCAGGCACCTTTAAAACCAGCCAAGATGTGATTAAATCCATGTCTGACACCATGGCGACCATGGGCGCTTATATGGTGATGGCATTTTTCTGTGCGCAATTCTTAGCCGCATTCACCCAATCAAATATTGGTACCTTGTTAGCGCTGAATGGCGCGGAGCTATTGCAGTCAATGAACCTGCCAGGTGAGATGACGATTGTGGGGATGATTTTGCTCACCGCACTCGTGAACCTGTTAATCGGTTCTGCGTCAGCGAAATGGGGTCTGATTGGACCGATTTTGGTGCCAATGCTGATGGTTGTCGGTATTTCCCCTGAATTGTCACAAGCGGCCTATCGTGTCGGGGATTCCGTTTCGAACATTATCTCGCCATTAATGGTGTTCTTCCCACTCGTTGTGGTGTATTGCCAGCGCTATGTTAAAGCAACAGGCATTGGCACCGTGGCGTCAATGATGATCCCTTATTCATTGACCATGCTGGTGGGCTGGACCTTGTTCTTGCTAGCGTACTGGGCATTCGGATTGCCACTGGGTATTCAAGCAAGCTATCAGTACCTGGTGCAATAACGGTCACATAGAGCGCGTATCGTCTATCATGACGTTGCAGACACAAGCCGGCCTTCGAGCCGGCTTATTTGTGTCGTATACTAGCGATGAATTACATAGCCAATAAACCGAGGTTGGAATGAACGAGCCACAAACGTCGGATACGATTCACGACGTTTATATGCGCCAGGCGATCACACTGGCCGACAATGCTGAGCAAGAAGGTGAAGTGCCTGTCGGCGCCGTGGTGGTGTATCAAGGTGAGGTTGTGGGCACAGGGTGGAACCGAACCATTACCCAGCATGATGCCACTGCCCATGCCGAAGTGATGGCCTTACGCCAAGCCGGCCAAGTGCTGGGTAATTATCGCCTATTAGACGCGGATCTTTATGTGACACTCGAACCGTGCCCGATGTGTGCGGCGGCGATGGTGCATGGCCGTGTCAGAAAGGTGTATTTTGGCGCGCCGGATCCCAAAACCGGCGCGGCTGGCTCGGTGATGAACCTACTCAGTTATGAAGAGGTAAATCACCATGTGCAAAGCGAGGGTGGGATATTAGAAGCTGAGTGCCGTGCGCAACTGCAAGCGTTTTTCCGCCGTCGTCGTGCTGAAAAAAAGGCTGCAAAAAAAACAGCCCGTGGTGAGGCTTCTATTGTGTCGTCTGATTCAGACCAAGCGTCTTAAAACGCCTCATCAAACGCGGCAAACTCACGAATCGCAAACGCGCGTTGGCGCCATAGTACTTTCTTGTGCATATTTTGGCGCATGCGCTTGCGACGGTTAGCCGATGAAATATTGTTTTTACGAAAGCTTTGTTTCACCAGCCGTTTTTTTGGCACCATAGGATCCTCATTGCGGTTGCTTTTCTGATTGCGATATTGGGTTTTGTTCAGAGCCCTCTGGCGTAGTATCCGGCGCTGGTTCAGCAACTTGCTCGGAGGATGGCTCGGGCGCAATGATGGTTTGCAGCCCACCGAGCGATTCGACTTGCTGACTGTCCAGCGACTCTATATGTGCTTTTTCATAGCCTAGAATACTCTGATAATAACGGCGAATATTCTCAACATAGCTTAGCGCTTCATAGCCACGTGCATAGCCGTATCGCGTTTGCGTGTAATATTGGCGCTTAGCGAGCAAGGGAAGTCGCTGTTTCACATCACTCCACGAGTTAGGATTGGCGCCTTGCGCTTCAGTGAGTCGCCGTGCATCCATCATATGACCAAAGCCAATGTTGTAAGAGGCGAAAGCAAACCAAATCCGCTCGTGTGGGTTAACACTGTCGGGAATCCGGTCGAGCATACGCTGCAGGTAGAGTGAGCCGCCTTTGATGCTTTGTTCGGGATCCAGACGGTTGCGCACGCCGACGGATTTAGCGGTCGGTAACGTCAGCATCATCATCCCACGTACCCCTGTGGGAGATATGGCGCGTGGGTTCCAGTGCGATTCTTGATACGACAAGGCGGCAAGCAGGCGCCAATCAAAATCGTTCGCATGCTTTTTGAAAAGGGGCTCCCACTGCGGGAGTTTGCTTTCTATGGCGCGCAAAAATGCGCGGGTATCAACGTAATCAAATTGATTCACGTGGCCAAAATACTTTTCTTCTAAAATTGCCAAGTCACCGGTTTGGTTCAGCTCACCAAAAAAATTCACCATCAGGGCATAGGCGCTGCTGTCGCCCTGTTTTTTCATAAACCAGGCGACGGGCTCATCTTCACTCAGAGCCATGGCGACGGCAATATCGGGTTGGGTGCGTTGCATTAAGGCAATATCGACGGAGTCGGCAATGGTAAAATCGATATCACCGTCTGCAACCTGTTTAAGCAGTTCATCGTCGTCGGCGTCTTGCACAACTTTCCAGCTTAAATCGGGGTGATCGTTTTTAAGCGATTGTAAGGTGAGATCGTGACTCGAACCTTCCACTACCGCCATTACCGCGTTCTCGCGGTTAAAATCGCCAACATCGCGAGGGCGCCAATGTCCCTTTTTATACACCACTTGTTGGCTGACAAAATAGTAGGCGGGGCCGGGGCGAAATTGGGCCAAGCGTTGGTCGGTAATGGTGAGTCCTGCAGCAATTAAATCGACATCACCGCGCTCTAATGCAGGAAAGAGGCCGGATAACGTATAGGTCGGCACCATTTCCAGCTTTACGCCAAGCTTGTCAGCAAAACGTGATGCAAGTTCGTAATCCAGCCCGGTTGGGCCATCAGGACCAATGTAATAAGAAAGTTCGTTATTGAGCGTTCCGACTCTTAGCACGCCGCGGTCGCGGATTTTTTCCAGTACGGTGCGATCGTCGAAGTGCCAATCACACCCCGTTAATACCAGGCTAACTACCAGCACGACAAGGCTAGTCATCCATGATTTCAGAGAAAAGTCACGCTGTATCAAAGGCTGTCGCTCGCAGTTGCTGGCTAGCGTGGTAGTGCTAGCGATGATCGATAGACGCCACATTCTACGTGAATAGGTTGGATACGGATAGAGGGAAAATTTTTTGCGCAAACGGTTGCGTCAGGTGTGTTGTCGCTAAGGATTTTGCCCTATAATGGCCGCCGTCTGCTTAAAAGGCCAGCGAAAACGCATTTTTGCGTGTTCAAACCACTGCGGTCAAGAGCGTGGTGATACCCAAGTTATCGTGCCAGGATGCGTCAATTTGGGTATACCCTTTCATTTACCGCTAACGAGAGACGTACGCACATGGATATTTTGCGTGGTTCCCCCGCACTGTCTGAGTTTCGTGTCAATAAACTACTGGCCAGCTGCCAAGCGCATCAGTTACCGGTCACGGCACTGTATGCTGAGTTTATTCATTTCGCTGATTTGCATCACCCTTTGGATAGCGCGAGTCGCGAGAAGCTCGAAAAGCTGCTGACTTACGGACCCACTTTACCGCCGCACGCACCTGAAGGGACGCTGTTTCTCGTTACGCCTCGTCCCGGCACCTTGTCGCCGTGGTCATCCAAGGCAACCGATATTGCCGATAATTGCGGGTTGGACGCGGTGAAACGTTTAGAGCGTGGTACCGCGTACTATATTCAACTCTCTGCGCCATTAACTGATGAGCAACACGCAACCTTAATCGGGTTGTTGCACGATCGGATGATGGAAACGGTATTTAGTGAGCTTGAGGCCGCTGAGGTGCTGTTTGAACAAGCGGAACCTGCGCCGATGCACAGCGTGGACATTCTCGTGGGTGGTCGAGCCGCTTTGACTGAGGCGAACCAAGTCTTAGGATTGGCTCTGGCAGAAGACGAAATTGACTATCTAGTTGAGAACTTTACCCAGCTGGGGCGTAACCCCAACGACATCGAACTGATGATGTTTGCGCAAGCCAACTCAGAGCATTGCCGCCACAAAATCTTTAACGCCGACTGGACCATTGATGGTGAAAAGCAGCCTAAATCGCTGTTTAAGATGATCAAAAACACCTATGAGCAAACCCCAGATAACGTGCTGTCGGCGTATAAAGACAACGCAGCCGTAATGACGGGCTCAAACGTTGGGCGCTTTTTCCCGACGCCAGAGAGCCACAGCTATCAGTATCACCATGAACCCGCCCATATTTTGATGAAGGTGGAAACCCACAACCACCCCACCGCGATTTCACCGTGGCCAGGGGCCGCGACCGGCTCTGGCGGTGAGATTCGTGACGAGGGTGCGACCGGTGTCGGCGGTAAACCCAAAGCAGGGTTGGTCGGTTTTTCCGTCTCTAATCTGAAAATCCCGGGCTTTATTCAGCCGTGGGAGCGAGACTATGGCAAGCCTGAGCGCATTGCCACTGCGCTCGATATTATGCTGGAAGGCCCGCTAGGCGGTGCGGCGTTTAATAACGAATTTGGCCGTCCTAACTTGCTGGGCTACTTCCGTACCTATGAGCAATCAGTGACCTCGCATGCCGGTGAGGAAGTGCGCGGCTATCACAAGCCGATCATGCTCGCAGGCGGAATGGGCAACATCCGCGATGGCCATGTGCAAAAAAGTGAGATTGACGTGGGGGCCAAACTGATTGTGTTAGGTGGCCCGGCGATGAACATCGGCCTTGGTGGCGGAGCAGCATCGTCGATGGCATCCGGCCAGTCGGCGGAAGACTTGGACTTTGCCTCGGTACAACGTGAGAATCCAGAAATGGAACGCCGTTGCCAAGAGGTGATTGATCGCTGCTGGCAGCTTGGCGAGGATAACCCAATTGCCTTTATCCACGATGTGGGCGCGGGTGGCCTTTCAAATGCGATGCCAGAGCTGGTTGATGATGGCGGCCGCGGCGGGTGTTTTAACTTACGTGATATTCCGAATGATGAGCCGGGAATGAGCCCGCTCGCCATTTGGTGTAACGAGTCACAAGAGCGTTACGTCTTGGCGGTCAAACCCGAAAACCTGGCGCTTTTCGAAGCCTTGTGCGAGCGTGAACGCGCCCCGTACGCAGTCATTGGTGATGCCACCGACGCGCGTCACCTGTCGCTTGAAGATAGCCACTTCGGTAATAGCCCTATCGATATGCCGATGGATATTCTGCTGGGTAAAGCGCCCAAAATGCACCGTGACGTTACACGCCAACAAGTGACAGGTACCGCGCTAAACACCCAAGGCATTGAACTGGCACAAGCCTGCGAGCGTGTTTTACGCTTGCCAGCAGTGGCGGAGAAAACCTTCTTGATCACCATCGGCGACCGCTCGGTGACCGGATTGGTTGCGCGTGACCAAATGGTTGGCCCGTGGCAAGTGCCGGTGGCGAACTGTGCGGTGACGGCGGCCAGTTATGACAGTTATCACGGCGAAGCGATGGCGATGGGCGAACGTACCCCGTCCGCCTTGCTCGATTTTGCTGCCTCTGCCCGTATGGCAGTGGGTGAAGCGTTGACCAATATCGCCTGTGCCGATATTGGCAGTCTGACCAACATTAAACTGTCTGCCAACTGGATGTCCGCGGCGGGTCACCCGGGCGAAGATGCTGGCTTGTACGAAGCGGTCAAAGCCGTGGGTGAGGAGCTGTGTCCTGAGCTATCACTGACCATTCCGGTGGGTAAAGATTCGATGTCGATGAAAACTCAGTGGCAGCAAGACGGTGAAAACAAAACGGTGACGGCACCGATGTCGCTGATCATCACCGCCTTTGGCCGCGTGGAAGATGTGCGTCGTACCGTGACCCCACAATTGCGTAGCGATAAAGGTGACAGCCACCTGATTGCGATTGATCTTGGTGAAGGCGCGCAGCGTCTGGGCGCAACCGCGCTGGCTCAGGTGTATCATCAATTGGGCGATAAGCCTGCCGATGTCACCAACAGCGCCCGCCTAAAAGGCTTTTTCAATGCGATGCAAACCTTGGTGGCAGAGCAAAAACTGCTGGCGTATCACGACCGAGCCGATGGCGGGCTATTCGTTACCTTGGCTGAAATGGCCTTTGCCGGTCACACCGGTATTGACGTGGACATCGCCCGTTTAGGCGACGATGCCTTGTCGGTGTTGTTTAACGAAGAGCTGGGCGCGGTGATCCAAGTGGCGACGCAAGATCTCGAGCGTGTTAATGCGGTGTTGGATGAACATCAATTAACCGCATGCAGTCACCTGATTGGCGGCCTAAGTGATAGCGATGAGATTATCGTGCGTCACGGTGAGGCACCTATCTATCAAGCCAGTCGCCAGCACTTACGTCAGATTTGGGCTGAAACCACCTATCAAATGCAAGCGCGACGCGATAATCCGGACTGTGCACGCCAAGAGTTTGACGCCAAACAGGCGGCCGATCCTGGGTTGCACGCTAGTCTGAGCTTTGATGTGCACGAAGATGTTGCTGCGCCATATATCGCGACCGGTCAACAACCGACCATGGCTATTTTGCGTGAGCAAGGCGTGAATTCGCATGTGGAAATGGCCGCCGCCTTCGATCGCGCTGGATTTAACGCCGTGGACGTTCATATGAGTGACATTCTCTCAGGACGCGTTAGTTTGGACGGTTTCCAAGGGCTGGTGGCCTGTGGCGGTTTCTCTTACGGTGACGTGTTAGGCGCTGGTGAAGGTTGGGCGAAATCCATTCTGTTTAATAGCCGTGCGCGCGACCAATTTAGTGCCTTCTTTGGCCGTGAAGACACGCTAGCACTTGGGGTGTGTAATGGCTGCCAGATGCTATCGAACCTGCATGAACTGATCCCAGGGGCTGCACACTGGCCACGATTTGTTCGCAATGAGTCCGAGCGCTTTGAAGCCCGCTTTAGCATGGTGGAAGTGCAATCAAGCCCATCCGCCTTTTTTGCCGGGATGGCAGGGTCACGGATGCCCATTGCGGTATCGCATGGTGAAGGACGGGTAGAAGTGCGCGATGCTGAGCACTTGGCGGCGATTGAGGCGTCAGGCACGGTGGCGCTGCGTTACACCGATAATCACGGCCAGCCAACACAAGCGTATCCTGCCAACCCGAATGGCTCACCAAATGGCATTACCGCGCTGACTACCGAGTCGGGCCGTGTGACCATTATGATGCCGCACCCTGAGCGGGTATTCCGTACTGTCGCTAACTCTTGGCACCCAGATGATTGGGGTGAAGATAGCGCGTGGATGCGGATGTTCCGCAACGCGCGGGTTACTCTAGGGTAAGCACCGTACCAATAAAGCCGCCCACTTTGGCGGCTTTTTGGTGATATGCGAGAATCGATGGATGATTTTTTATCCTGCTGCGATACAATTTCAGCTAAACAACTGATCCATCAGGACCGGCTGCGGCCAACGAGAAGGATAACGGAATGAAAAAAATTGAAGCCATCATCAAGCCATTCAAACTCGATGACGTACGCGAAGCGCTGGCAGACGTCGGGATTACAGGGATGACCGTCTCAGAGGTAAAGGGTTTTGGTCGTCAAAAAGGCCACACTGAACTATATCGTGGTGCCGAATACATGGTGGACTTTCTGCCTAAGGTGAAATTGGAGGTAGTGGTGTCTAACGATGTTGCTGAGCAATGTGTCGATACCATTATTGAGACCGCGCAAACCGGCAAAATTGGTGATGGTAAAATCTTTGTCTTTGACGTTGAGCGTGTGGTGCGTATCCGTACCGGCGAAGAAGACGAAGAAGCGATTTAATTGCACGAGTTAGACTAATACGGCAAGCAATAAAAAGCCAAGCGTGATGCTTGGCTTTATTGTATTCACGGTGTAGATAGCGTATTCACGGTGTAGATAACGTATGCGCGGTGTAGATACTGTCTACGCGCCACGATTGGCCGGATGCGCTTGATAGCGTCCCGGTTTGTGGTTCATCGCTAACACTAAATTGAGTACAATCGCACCGGCCACAGACCACATCAGCAGGTTCAGATCGATAAGGAAGAAAGATAACGCGAGAATGGTGCAGTCGATGCCCATTTGTAGCTTTCCTGCCGAGATCCCAAACTTGTCCTGACAATAGAGCACCAGTACGTTAAAACCGCCTAAGCTGGCATTATGGCGGAAAATCATCAACATACCGACGCCCATCAATAGTCCACCAATCACCGCACAGTAGGCGGGGGCCAGCCAAGTGATTTGAAAAAAGTAGGCAATATGATCAGCCATCACCGATACGGCGCCACCGGCAAGTAAACTGCGTAATGCAAATCGCGGACTCATACGAAACCAAGCCATTACATAAAACGGGCAATTGCAAAGAAAATACAAAGTACCGAACGATAGGTCGGTAAATTGGCTGACTAATAACGCCAGGCCTGTGGTCCCCCCGGTTAAGAGTCCGGCCTGTTGCAAGAAAAATACCCCCTGGGCGACTAAAAACGCGCCCGAGGCGATAGCAATAATGTCTTCTTTAAAGCTGTGTTGATACTGGCTCACACGGCTTCTCCCTACTTAATTAGCGTGATAAAAACAAAAACGTGTTAGCAACAAAAGCCCCGCCAAAACCCAATAGGCTGGCGGTTAAAAAAGGTTAATGGGCACTGGCGACGAGTGCCTGCGGGTGCGGGCGCGCATTCTATCGCCAATGAGGCTTGGGAAACAGTCGACAACGTAAATAACCTGCGTCTTGATTGTCATTATTATGATACTCCGCTGTAAAGTGTTTACAGTGGATAGCGTGCTGCTGCGCCGTGATACAAGCCAAAACAGCCAGGTTTTAAATAAAAAAATCATCCCCCAGGCTACCTGATTGAAGGGAATTTTTGTAGAATAGCAAACGCAGTCATGGCGGTAACGAAAACGTTTGCGTAAGTGAGTCAAACGTTTGATGTTGCCTTGGCTTAATCGCTTTGATTCGCAGGTGAAAGCGATTAAGCCAGGGCGTGATCTAAAACATCACACCGAGACTAATTGTTGCTAGGTGGCCTATCGGATCCTAGCGTTCGCTTTATGGGTGATTGCCCGCCAATGTTAAGTCAGGAGAGACCAATGCTAAAGCGTGACATGAATATCGCGGATTATGACCCAGCGCTGTTTGCGGCGATGGAAGAAGAAAGTACGCGTCAAGAAGAACACATTGAGCTGATTGCGTCAGAAAACTACACCAGCCCGCGCGTGATGGAAGCGCAAGGCTCTCAACTGACCAATAAATACGCGGAAGGCTACCCAGGTAAACGGTATTACGGCGGCTGTGAATACGTGGATAAAGCCGAAGCCTTGGCGATTGAGCGTGCCTGTCAACTCTTTGGCTGTGAGTATGCCAATGTTCAGCCGCACTCTGGCTCACAGGCGAATAGCGCGGTCTACATGGCGCTACTAAACCCAGGTGATACGGTACTGGGTATGAGCTTGGCGCATGGTGGTCACTTAACCCATGGTTCGCCAGTTAACTTTTCCGGCAAGCATTATCATGTGATCCCTTACGGTATCGATGAAGCCGGTAAAATCGATTACGAGCAAATGGAGCAGCTTGCACTCGAGCATAAGCCAAAAATGATCATTGGCGGGTTTTCTGCATACTCACAAGTGGTTGATTGGAAACGCATGCGTGAGATTGCAGATAAAGTCGGGGCTTGGTTCTTGGTGGATATGGCACACGTGGCTGGCTTAATTGCCGCTGGTGTTTATCCCGATCCACTGCCTTACGCACATGTGGTCACGACGACGACGCACAAAACCCTTGCAGGTCCGCGTGGTGGTTTGATCTTATCAAATGCCGGTGAAGATATTTATAAAAAGCTCAACTCTGCGGTGTTCCCTGGCGGCCAAGGCGGCCCATTGATGCACGTGATTGCGGGTAAAGCCGTCGCGTTTAAAGAGGCGATGGAGCCAGAGTTCAAAGCCTATCAAGCGCGCGTGATTGATAACGCACGTGCGATGGTGAAAGGGTTTCAAGCTCGCGGTTATAAAATCGTATCGGATTCCACTGACAACCACTTGTTGTTGGTTGATTTAATTGATAAAGACATTACTGGGAAAGAAGCCGATGCCGCGTTAGGTGCCGCTAACATCACAGTAAACAAAAACAGTGTACCGAACGATCCACGTAGTCCGTTTGTCACCTCCGGTATTCGTGTGGGGACGCCAGCGATTACACGTCGTGGCTTTACCGAGCAAGACGCCGAACAACTCGCGCATTGGATGTGTGATGTGCTTGATAACATCAACAATGAGCAAGTGATTGCAGAGACCAAAGAGAAGGTCCAAGCCATCTGCCGTCGTTTGCCGGTATATGCTTAATAAAGCAATACAGATTATCTAAAAAGATGGGCGCCTATGGGCGCCTTTTTTATATTTATCTGAGAACGAAGTCTAGTTGAGACACAAAACCCGTACTCCGTCTCCTTAGAGAGGCTTTTTCATCCTCGCAAATCGGTTACACTAGCAGGACAATATTGAGGAGACGACGCGCATGCACTGTCCATTCTGTGGTGCTACCGACACCAAAGTGATCGATTCTCGACTCGTGGCTGATGGCCATCAAGTTCGCCGTCGTCGCCAATGTTTGGCGTGCGCTGAGCGATATACGACGTTTGAAACAGCGGAATTAGTCATGCCACGGGTGATCAAAACCAACGGTAATCGAGAGCCCTTTGACGAAGATAAATTGCGGGGCGGTATTCAACGTGCGTTGGAGAAGCGTCCTGTCAGTACGGATGATATCGAAAAGTCGATAAATAGCATTAAGTCGCGTTTGCGAGCGACGGGTGAGCGAGAAATAGGATCAGCCATGGTTGGCAACTTGGTCATGGAAGCACTGAAGGAGCTTGATAAGGTGGCTTATATCCGTTTTGCCTCTGTTTACCATAGCTTTGAAGATATTCGCGAATTTGGTGAAGAGATTGCACGGTTACAAAAATGACAACTAGCCATCAAGATCAAACGATGATGGCGCGCGCATTAGCGCTTGCGGCCCAAGGTCGCTTTACCACCACCCCTAACCCCAATGTCGGCTGTGTGATTGCTCACGGTGATGACATTGTGGGTGAGGGGTTTCACATTGCTCCAGGTGGTCCACACGCCGAAGTTCACGCCTTAAAAGCAGCGGGGGAGCGCGCGGTGGGCGCGACGGCTTATGTCACTTTAGAGCCTTGCTCTCACTATGGTCGCACGCCGCCGTGTTGTGATGCGTTGGTTGCCGCCAAGGTCACGCGTGTTGTCTGTGCGATGCAAGACCCTAATCCTAAAGTGGCAGGGCGCGGTCTCGCGCGGTTACAACAAGCCGGTATTGAGGTCGTGGTTGGTGTGATGGCTGAACAGGCCAAAGCGCTGAATCCTGGTTTTATTAAACGTATGCAAACCCAGATGCCCTATGTTCAGCTCAAACTGGCGGGCAGTCTTGATGGGCGCACCGCCTTGGCAAATGGGCAAAGTAAATGGATCACGGGTGAACCAGCGCGCGCCGATGTGCAGACATTTCGCGCCCAAGCGAGCGCTATTTTATCGACCAGCGCCACGGTATTAGCCGATAACCCCAGCCTAAATATACGTCGTAGCCAGCTTGCAACTGAGATCCTCGACCATTACCCGCAATCAGTACTGCGCCAGCCGACGCGCGTGATCTTGGATAAACATAATAAAACGTCACCTGAAGCGACCGTCTATCAGCTTGAGGGCGAGGTGATCCGAATTGTCGATATGCCAAGTAGTCAGATATGGCCGGATAACGTCCACGAATGGGTCATGCCCGACGCTTCGCTCAGCGCTATCCTTCACGCATTGGCACAACATGATATCGATAAGGTTTGGGTAGAAGCAGGCGCGAGGCTGGCGAATCAGTTATTAACTGAGTCGTTAGTGGATGAGCTGATTGTTTATCAAGCGCCGGTATTGCTGGGGGCAGATAGCCGCCCGCTGATTGCTTTAGACGGGTTGCAACGTATGGATGACGCACCGCGTTTTTATTTTAATCAAGTGACGCCTATCGGTGACGATGTTCGCCTAATCGCAACGCTCTCGGAGCATGCGGTCATCACGCAAGAGTATTAATACGATGTTTACTGGAATTATCGAAGCGGTGGGCCGAATTCAAAAGCTGACTCGCCGTGGCCAAGACATGACCCTCACCATAGAGAGTGGTGCCCTCGACCTCTCGGATGTCAAACTGGGCGACAGCATCGCCACCAATGGGGTGTGTTTAACCGTGGTTGCATTGACCGCAACCGGTTATAGCGCCGATGTGTCGTCAGAAACGCTGGCGCGTTCATCACTCGGGATCTTGTCTGTTGGTGATAACGTCAACCTGGAAAAGGCGATGTTGCCGACTACGCGTTTTGGCGGACACATGGTCTCTGGGCATGTGGATGGCCTAGGGGAAGTGACGTCAGTGAGTCAAACGGGACGTGCATGGGAGTACTGGATTGCATTACCGCCTGAACTTGCCAAATATGTGGCGTTGAAAGGATCGATAACGGTGGATGGCATTAGCCTGACGGTGAACGACGTCAATGGCAGTGCGTTTAAGCTCACTATCGTACCGCATACGGCTGAACAAACGACAATTCAGCACTTTGCTCCGGGGCGTAAGGTGAACATTGAAGTCGATGTCATCGCCCGTTACCTTGAGCGATTGATGCTCGGAGACAAAGCGGCTGAACCGACACAATCAACGGGCGTGAGTCTTGAAACGCTCGCCCGTTCCGGTTTTTTGAAATAAGGAATCCAAGATGGCAATTAGTAGCGCCCAAGAAATCATTGATGATATCCGCCAAGGTAAGATGGTGGTATTGATGGATGACGAAGATCGCGAAAATGAAGGCGACTTGATCATTGCAGCAGAAGCCATTACGCCAGAAGCGATCAATTTTATGGCGACCCACGGGCGTGGTTTGATTTGTTTAACGCTGACTCAACAGCGCTGTCTGCAACTTGGATTGCCCTTGATGGTGTCAGATAACAATGCGCAGTTTTCCACCGCCTTTACTGTCTCGATTGAAGCGGCCGAAGGCGTGACCACTGGCATTTCGGCGGCCGACCGCGCGCGCACCGTGCAAGCGGCGGTGGCGTCAGATGCCAAAGCCGCCGACTTAGTACAGCCTGGGCATGTTTTTCCGCTCATGGCGCAAGAGGGCGGTGTACTGACTCGCGCAGGTCATACAGAAGCGGGCTGTGATCTGGCGCGCCTAGGCGGTTTTAACCCTTCCTCGGTGATTGTTGAGATCTTAAATGAAGACGGCACCATGGCGCGTCGTCCTGACTTAGAAGTGTTTTGTGACAAGCATGGTATTAAACTTGGCACCATTGCCGATCTGATTGAGTATCGTAATTTAAACGAAACGACCATCGAGCGTGTTGCTGCCTGTACTCTGCCGACCGAATTTGGTGAGTTTGATCTGGTAACCTACCGGGATACCATTGATAACCAAATTCATTACGCGATGCGTAAAGGCGAGATTAGCACCGATCCGACATTGGTAAGGGTTCATCTGCAAGATACGTTTACCGATTTACTTCGCTCCGATCGTACTGCTGAGCGCAGCTGGGGGCTGACTCGTGCGATGAAGCGCATCAGTGAAGAAGGCGGTGTGTTGGTTATTTTGGGGAAAGAAGAGACGCCTGATTCCATTATCAGTAAAGTCAAAGCGTTTGAAGCGCAAGATAAAGGTGAGAAACCAGCAGGTGCCAAATGGCAGGGCACGTCACGCCGAGTCGGAATTGGATCACAAATATTAGCCGATCTGGGCGTGAAACAAATGCGTTTGCTCTCTTCATCGACAAAGCGTTATCACGCCCTGTCAGGCTTTGGCCTGAACGTGGTTGAATACGTGACCGAATAAATACTGAGAGAAGCGATGAGGCTCGGGCGCGTTTCCCAAGACACTGAGCATGGTGTCAATGGTAAAAAGTATGCTAGAATCGCGCGGTTTCTCATTCCGGAAAGCAAGTCACAGGAAGGCTCATGAACGTAATCGAAGGTGCATTTGCCGCGCCCAATGCGCAGGTTGCTATTGTTATCTCTCGCTTTAATAGCTTTATTAATGAGAGTTTGCTAGATGGTGCGGTTGACGCACTGAAGCGCCAAGGCCAAGTCAACGACGATAATATTACCGTGGTCCGTTGTCCCGGTGCTTACGAGTTGCCTGTGGTGACCCAAAAGTTGGCGAAAAGCGGTCGTTATGATGCGATTGTCGCGTTAGGCTCAGTGATCCGCGGCGGCACACCGCATTTTGACTATGTTGCCGGAGAATGTAACAAAGGGTTGGCACAAGTAGCTCTGGAGTATGAAACCCCAGTTGCTTTTGGTGTGCTGACGGTAGACACCATTGAGCAAGCGATCGAACGCGCAGGTACCAAGGCTGGTAATAAAGGGGCAGAGGCTGCACTGAGCGCGCTTGAAATGGTGAATGTTCTGTCCCAGATTGAATCCTAATGGGGGTTAAAGTGAAACCAGCCGCACGGCGTAATGCTCGCCAATTTGCATTGCAAGCCATTTACACATGGCAAATCGCAAAAGGGAATGTCGCTGATATTGAAGCGCAGTTTTTGGCCGCAGATAAATACGAAGAAGAAGATGAGCACCAGAAAACAGAGCCACTTCTTCGCGATCCGGAAACAGATGTTGCGTATTTTCGTACGCTGTTCAGTGGTGTTGCGCTCAGCCATCAAGAACTTGATAGCAAGATGCGTCCGTATTTGTCTCGTCCATTACAAGATCTTGACGATATGGAGCACGCCTTATTGCGTCTTGCGATGTATGAGCTGATCAAATGCGATGATGTCCCTTATAAAGTGGTCATCAATGAAGCCATTGAGTTGGCTAAACGCTTTGGTGCGGAAGACAGCCATAAATTCGTTAATGGTGTCTTGGATAAAGCGTATCCTCGGTTACGTTAATCCCTCCTTACTAGGCCAGCCATGCTGGCCTTTTTATTGATCTAATCCGATAAATAGTTTTTATGACGCGCAACGAATTTGATTTGATTCGCGATTATTTCGCACGTCAACCGGTTAACCGTCGAGATGTCGCCCTAGGCATTGGCGATGATTGTGCGATCACTGAGGTGCCAGACGGCTGCCAACTCGTGGTCACCACAGATACGTTAGTCGAGGGCACGCATTTTCTTCCTTCCGCCAAGGCATCCGACGTTGCTCACAAAGCCTTAGCCTCTAACTTAAGTGATCTTGCCGCAATGGGTGCGATGCCAGCTTGGTGCTCGCTCGCTCTAACCTTGCCCGATTCTGATGAAGCCTGGGTGGCCGGTTTTTGTCAGGGGTTTTCTGCTTTGGCTGAACACTTTCAGGTTCAGTTAATCGGGGGCGATACCACGCGAGGTCCAAGAAGCATTACCATGACGTTGCATGGCCACGTGCCTAAAGGGCAGGCACTGACGCGTTCAGGCGCCAAACCTGGCGACTGGATCTATGTAACGGGATCGCTAGGTGAAAGCCAGGCAGGGCTTGCTTATGTGCTTGGCAAACCCATCGTTGATGAGGCGCGTGCTAATCGCTTGATTAACCATCATTATCGCGCTCAACCGCGCGTAGCTGCCGGGCAGGCACTGCGGGGCATTGCTTCGGCTGCTATCGATATCTCTGATGGTTTGTATGCAGATTTAACCCATATTCTCCAAGCCAGTGATGTCGGGGCGCAAATTGAGGTCACACGGCTGCCGATTTCTGAACGTTTACTCGCAGAGGTTGATAGCGAAACAGCCGCACAAAAAATGGCCCTGACGAGTGGCGAGGAGTATGAACTTTGCTTTACTGTCCCAGAAATGCATCGTGGCACACTTGATACAGCATTAAAACACAGTGGCACTAAGGTGCAGCGTATTGGCCAAATTAATGGCCACCGTGCGCTTGAGTTAGTTTCACAAGGTCAGCCACTTGATTGGACGCTGACAGGTTGGGATCATTTTAAGGAGTCAAATTGTGACGGATCCTAAACACCGTTTATCGTTGTCTAATCCTATCCACTTATTGGCGCTCGGGTTTGGCGGTGGCTTATCGCCGATAATGCCCGGCACAGTCGGTACGTTAGTTGCGATTCCGTTTTATTGGGCGCTGGTCACTTTTGGTGGGGTTGTTGGGCTTTGGATCGCCATTATTGTTGGCGGCATCGCAGGGATTGCCATCTGTGGGCGTGCGTCTAAAGACATGCAAGTCCACGATCATGGTGCGATTGTTTGGGATGAGTTTGTCGGCTTCTGGTTGACGATGGCGCTTGTCCCCACAACAGATTGGAAAACGGTATTGGCTGGCTTTATTTTATTCCGCCTGTTCGATATGGCAAAGCCTTGGCCAATCAGCTGGTTAGATAAACATGTTCATGGTGGTATCGGTATCATGGTGGATGATATTCTCGCCGGAGTGATGGCGATGCTAAGCTTGTGGCTCTTAACGACCTACATGCCTACGCTTTTTTAGCATGACTCATTCAGTATTAATCATGCATTAAGGATGGCGCTCCCACAGGGACTCGAACCCCGATCGATCGCTTAGGAGGCGACTGCTCTATCCTGTTGAGCTATGAGAGCGTGCGGCCATTATACGTAAAAACAGGCGCGATTTAAGCGCCTGTTTTTATTTAGTTAAGCCCTTTGGTCACTATGTCGCCAATTTGAATGCTGCCGGTTAAGGTTTGAGGCTGAATCACAGCTTCAGCACTACTCTCATACACGCGAGCCACGGTCAGGGTGATACCGCTTTTGCGGCGCTGAGTGCGTACAATCCCTAAATCATCAGTGAAAGAAGCGACATGCCATAGGTTTAATTGATCACCTTGCTGCACACCATTCACACGGCCTACATTAATTTGCGCAATATTGTCTTTTAATGACACTATTTTAGGCTTACTGGCACGGCAAGCCAGTGAAGACTCGAGATCCAACAAAATATTTCGGCTCATCCGGCGCGCCATCTGCCCATAGGGTGATTGCCAAAACCGTGCCGTTTGCGTATCGACTTGGCTGTGTCGCTCAAACGGCCATTGCGCGATATCACGATAGCGGCGTTGGAAGATCACTTCCCCGCTCTCACTGTCCATCGCTTGTACATTGACCGCTAATTGTCGATTATTTTTAGCTTTACCGAAGCCACTATCATCCGTGGTGGCAGATAAGTCGGTGATCGCACCTGTCACAACAAACTGCGCGTCTTTGTCGTCCGCCAGCATGGTAATCGCGTTTGGCATATTGGGTGATACATCAACATTGGCGATCCCGCGTCCCACAAAACTTTGTGCATGCTGTTTAACTTCACGGCTCAACAGAACTGAAAAGTCATCACCGAATTGATAGATCCCACCTAACGCTGCCTGCTGTGGCGACATAATGGGGAAACGGGTTAACACTATGCCTTTTTTATACTGGGTTTTGTGGCAAGCGTTTGCCGAGGGGTAGATATCTAGCCGCAGGTTAACCACATAATTGCCACCTTGCGTGCCTTCCTCCAGCACTTGCACCTCGCGCACCGCGTTACCGCTAAATAGATAGTCAGGTTTTACTTGTGTATAAAAACGTTTGAGCTGCTGAAGGCTCCCCACATCGGCACCCGCAAAACGAATGGCGTCAAAAGTTGCCGCTTCGAGTGCGCGCACGCGCGCCGCTTGCTGGCTTTCGAGTATAGGGGAACTGGCGGATACCTCATACCAGGCAGCTTGCGTGAACGGAGTGACAACAAAGCTAACAACCAGTGTTAGCCGCGCCAAAAGGGTTTTCATAGTCAAGATCTCACTTAGTGGGTACGGAAATTGCTTTAACTTCATTAACGCGTAGGGTAACGGCCTACCAATAAGATGACGCAAAGACGCTGATGCAAGTTGTGTTCCTAAATGAGAATGAGCAATCTAAGGTAAAGGTTTGACGACATTGACCGATACACTAGATAACACACTTGTCTCACATCGATGACTGAGCGCGGAGCATGATACGATGAAAAAGTGGATAGTGGCGATAGTAGCGCTATTGGTAACGGGCTGTGCTTATACGCCTATTTATAACGGTAAAGAGCCGTATTCAGGCAGTGAGTTTTTTCTTAAGCAGCGGCCACGCCACACACTCGACTATTTTTTAAATAGCATGGCGGATGAACTTTTAGCGACGAATGCTTATTTGACGGCACGCACACCGCTGGCCGTGACTTCGTTTGTCGATCTGCAAAATATGGGCGAAACAAACTGGTTAGGAAACACTGTCACCGAAGGGTTGATTTACCAGATGCAAAGCCGTGGTTTTACGGTGGTAGACTTTAAGTCAACGGGCGCTATTCGGGTCACAGAAGAAGGTGATTTCACGATCAGCCGTGACTGGAAGGAGCTCGATCCTGAGCAGCAAATCGACTATGTATTAACAGGCACCATGCTGCGTCAAGGCGGTGGGGTGCTCGTCAATGCGCGTGTTATCGGTATGGAGTCGCGTGTGGTTGTCGCCTCAGCGCAAGGGTTTTTACCCGCGGACCGGATTGGCCGTGATATCGATAGCTTGTACAAGGTGCGTAAACGTGATGGTGTGATCATTCGCGACGATCAAAACCGCATGAAACGTGAAACCGTCGTACTAAAGCCTTAGCACAGGAAAAGAGTAAGGTAGATAAATGTTTAAAAGACATGGATTACTTTTCGCCGCATTATTGATGCTCTCTGCATGTCAGCCTCTTACCAGAATGAAAGAAGAAAGCATTATTTCGGCGGTTGGCATGGCCTCGATCAGCGCCCAACAAGGTGCGACCCAAGAAGACAAAGAAACACGGGCGATGCGCGCGTCTAAAGTGGACGCCTACAAAGAGTTGAGCGAGCAAGTTTATGGATTGCGGATAAGCAGCCGTGCGAGCGTTAACGATCAAAGTCTAGGTCGTGACAGCACGCAAGGCGCCGTCGATGGCATTATTCGCGGCGCCGAAGTGGTGGCGAGTTACAAAGTTGGTGATAGTTACGTCACAGAGCTCGAACTGAACCTAGATACAATGCAAAAAATGAAACGCTATGGTGAGTCACAGCAGGTGCCAACCAACAACTCTATTATCTTCTAATGGCGCTGTCTGATTTTCCAATAATATGTGCGTGAACAACGACAATAAAGCGGGCCAAGTGCTCGCTTTTTTAGTTGGCTGATTGATTGTGATTAAAAACGACCGTTGCTTAATCTGTTTTTCGCGTTGGGACGGTTGAAGCTTTAATAGATGGCAAATATTTGACGCGCAGGCTTAGAGAGGGCGAGGGGAAGATGGACAGCGCTTTTTAGGCTTTGATGTTAGTGCCGAGTGTTTTTCTCCCTGATGCATTGCCGTCCTGGTTGTAAGTCAGCTCTGATTTGCCACCGCTTTCTTGGAACAAGTTGCGCAGACGATGAATGCTTAAGCTGGCTCGTTGCAATGCAACGCCGTTGGTTTCGTTTTGTTGTTTACAGGTGGACAAACACGTTTGGATCGCGCTGATGTGTTCACGCATGGTTTCGTCATGATGGAGTGAATCACGTTCAGAGTGACGACTGATTTGCGCATCATTTCGCTGGATTTCATTGATTAACGCTTGTTTTTCTTTCGCGATGGTTTCGATATCATCCGATACACGGCTCGCGATGATACTGGCTTCTTTTTCAAGGAGCGTTTGCAGCGCTTGAACACACTCACGCTGTTGCTCGACAAGCGTCATTAAAGGCGCAGTAGGACTCATAACCACTCCGTCAGCTTAGCTTTCGTTTAGATCATTCTCAAAGCGCATCATGTTGGCAGCCAGCTTGTCAGCATCCACTCTATACGAACCGTTAGCAATCGCTTGCTTGATTTGCTCAACCTTCGCACTATCAAAGTGGGGCTCGGCGGCCATTTCTTGATTCATTTTGTCGATCTTCTGGCTTTGTTGGCTTAATGAAACAGCATCGTCTTGAGATTTCACTCCCTGCTGTTCACGGACCGCGCCGCCTTGTGTCTCTTGTGTTTTGGTCTGGTTACTGGTGTTTCGTGTGGTGGTCAGCGCTTGCTGGTTACCACGTAGTTGATCAATACTCGCCATAACATTGCCTTACTGTCAGTCGCTTTTGAGTCCGTCGCTCAGCATATCGGCACATTTTGCAGTTACTTTAGCATTGAGACGTAAAAAGTCAGAAATTAACCGTTACTTCGCCGACCGCTGAGATTGTAGCATCGACGAGACGTTTAGATTTGTTGTTCTTGACTTTTATTTGCTCACCTAGCGCTCCATCACTTAATGCCGTGCCTTTTGCAACAATATTGAGTCCGTTTCCTTGTGCAGTGATTAAAACGTCATCATTTCGACACACCGCACAGACATCACTACTGCTAATCGGTTCGCCCATCCCCACCGTCCGTTTGACTTTGGAACCAATCAAGCGGGCGGGCTGAGTATAGGTTCTACCGCGTTGAAACCGACTATTTACCATTTGAATGGCAAGATCATTTGAAGCAATAGTCATGCCACGATTAAGAGGCCGCTTCGCCACGACCGAGGGTGTCATCAGCTCAATCTTAACCGGAATGTACACTTGCCAGTTGTCTTGATCACAAGACACCATCACAGTAACCGACGTATTAAGCTGTTGTCGTCCAGGCACATCGGTATCCAAAGGAACAGGGCAGTCTGTTAAACGCATGCGAGAATCCAGATTACCTGCTGTAATATCGATTTTGCCGTTTTTGGGCACAGAAATAATGTCTGCAACATGTTTTTCTGCTGCATCTTGTACCGCTTCAATTTGACTTACTGTTGCAGCGGCTATACTTAGGCTAAAGCTTGCGAGCAAAGTGACGCTAAATAAGCGTAATATCTTGGACATAGTTCCAAACCATCGGTAGCGGACAAAGAAGAAATTTCCCTTCTTTCTCGAGAGTCATGTGATTACCCACTATGATTACCATGCTACTCTACAAAAAAAATGGGGCAATATGGAGTTTATCTTATGACAGGTGGTGTTCTTGATTCGGTCAACCAACGTACGCAGTTGGTGGGGCAGAACCGCTTAGAGTTGTTGACTTTCCGCCTGATGAGAAACCAACGCTTTGGCATTAATGTCTTTAAAGTCAAAGAGGTCTTGCAGTGTCCGCGATTGACGGCGATGGCGAATTTGCATCCTCTTGTCAAAGGCGTGGCCCATATTCGAGGTCAAACGATCTCTGTCATTGATATGAGCCTTGCAACGGGTGGGCCAGCTATTCCCGATCCTGAAAATCGATTTGTGATCATTTCAGAGTTTAACCGATCCATGCAAGGATTCTTGGTAGGTTCTGTTGAGCGCATTGTTAATATGAATTGGGAAAAAATACTGCCCCCGCCACAGGGAACGGGCCGCTCGCATTATCTGACAGCCGTCACTGAAATCGATAATGAGCTGGTTGAAGTGCTTGATGTCGAAAAAATCCTCAACGAAATCGCCCCAGTGAATGAGGACATCAGTGAAGAAGTCTTGTCAAAACGTGAAGAGCGAGAGGAAAGCGCGCCTAGTCAAGTTTTGGTAGCGGATGATTCCAGTGTCGCGCGTCGACAAGTGAAACGTGCTGTAGAAAGTGTCGGCTATGACGTTATCCTCGTGCAAGATGGCAAAGAAGCGCTCGATAAGCTGAAAGAAATGGCTGCAGAGGGGAGTATCTATAGCCAGTTGGCCTTGGTGATATCCGATATCGAAATGCCTGAAATGGATGGGTACACGCTCACAACTGAGATTAGAAAAGATTCGAGTCTTAAAGATCTTCATGTAGTATTGCACTCATCACTAAGTGGGGTTTTTAACGAGGCGATGGTTCAGCGCGTCGGAGCCAACTCGTTTATCGCTAAGTTCGATCCAGATGAGCTGGGATCTACCGTCCTTGAAGCGGTTAAGTCGTAACGTAACCAGAGCGATTGAGTGAATTAATGACAAATGTAGCAATCAGTGATCAAGAATATCGAGACTTCTGTAGGCATCTCGAGTCCAAGTGTGGGATCGTACTCGGAGACAGTAAACAGTATCTGGTGCGTAGCCGCCTGAGCCCACTTGTGAATAAATTTGGCTTGGCGTCACTGTCGGAGCTGGTCAAGTCGGTCATCACTGGACGAAATCGTGAATTAGCTGTCGCGGCCATTGATGCGATGACGACCAACGAGACGTTATGGTTTCGTGATACCTATCCGTATGAAGTCTTGGCACATCGTTTACTTCCAGAGCTGGCGAAAGCACGTAAACCAATCAAAATTTGGTCGTCAGCCAGTTCATCGGGGCAAGAGCCTTATTCGATTGCCATGACGGTCGCAGAAACACAGCAGCGAAAACCTGGGATGCTGAGCAGTGTCAGTATTACCGCGACAGATATTTCCACGTCGATGTTAGAGGCGTGTCGGCAGGGCATCTACGACAACTTAGCGTTGGGCCGCGGTTTATCTCCAGAGCGTCGCCGCACTTTTTTTGAAGATGTGGGTGACGGCAAAATGCGGGTCAAAGACAATATCAAGCGAATGGTGACTTTCCGTCCGCAAAACCTGATGGAAAGCTACAGTTTGCTGGGCAAGTTCGACATTATTTTCTGTCGTAATGTCTTGATTTACTTTTCTCCGGATATGAAAGCCAAGGTGCTTAATCAAATGGCAGGGGCGCTCAACCCCGGTGGGTATCTTATTCTCGGGGCGTCGGAGTCACTCACTGGTTTAACCGATAAGTTTGAGATGATCCGTTGTAATCCAGGCATCATCTACAAGTTAAAATAGTATTTTAAAAAGCGGCACAGTGTTTGCCGCTTTTTTGTTTAACACCTGCCTCCTCGCTGCATTATGTCGAAGTATGAGTGCTTCGAACCCGCGTCCTACCTAGTGTTCACTTTAAAAAACAGTGCTAAATCGAAACTTGGCACTTTGTTTGCTTTATTCTATTCAGTAAGAATTCGGAGGTTGTCCATGGCGATTACATTTGACAATGCATTGGGTGTGCACCAGCACACCGTTGGCGTAAGAGGAAAGCGGGCAGAGACCTTGTCTAGCAATATCGCTAATGCCAACACGCCAGGCTACAAAGCGCAAGATATTGACTTTCAACGCGCGCTCAAGGCGGCAAGCTCCGAGGCAAGTATTGGCCTAAGTCGCACAAATGAGCGGCACATCGCTGCCTCTAGCCGGGTGACCGGAGAGAAAAAGTACCGTGTCCCATCACAGCCGGATACGGGCGATGGTAATACGGTTGATGCGCAGCTAGAAAAGAATTTGTTCATGCAGAACGCACTGGAATACCAGGCCTCACTCGATTTTCTTGGCTCTAAGTTCAAGAATATGAAGAAGGCATTGAATGGGAAATAATCGATGAGTTTGTTTAATATTTTTAACGTGTCGGGATCGGCCATGAGCGCCGAATCAGTACGATTGAACACCACATCAAGCAACCTGGCCAATGCCAATTCGGTGAGTAGCTCTGCTGAAGAGACATACCGAGCACGGCATCCCATTTTCTCTGCGGAGCTTAATCGCTTTAAGCAGCAGGGCGAAAGTGTGCCGGTCAACATTGATGGTATTGTCGAAAGCCAGAAACCATTACGCGCGGAATATAACCCCAACCATCCGATGTCGAATGACGAGGGGTATATTTTTAAACCGAACGTGAATGTGATGGAAGAGATGGCGAACATGATTTCTGCGTCGCGATCTTACCAAACCAATGTTCAGGTGGCCGATGCGAGTAAACAAATGCTGATGCGTACGCTTCAGATGGGTCAGTAATGTAGGAGGCGAAGATGGCCGGAATTGACGGTACAGGTTCAAGTAACGGACTGTCCTACATTGACCAGCTAAAGGCGCAGCAAGAGAAAAAACTGCAAGAGAAGCAAGACTCGACCACGGGTAAGCAAGCACTCGAACAGGAAGACTTTCTCAAATTGCTCACCAAGCAGCTGTCACAGCAGGATCCGTCCAAACCTGTCGATAACGACAAGATGATCTCGCAGATGGCGTCGTTTGCCACGGTAGAGGGCATCGGCAAAATGAACAAGCAGTTTGATACGTTCAATGAGTCGATTACGTCCAACCAGGCATTACAAGCGTCATCGTTAGTAGGGCGTGACGTGCTAGTTCCCGGCTCCACCGGTGTGAAAGGTGAAACGGGCGGTGTCGCGGGCATGGTGAAGCTGCCTCAAGCGCTAGATAATGTCAGTGTTCGAATTGAGAACGAACAAGGACAACTATTGAGAACGTTCAGTATGGGTGCCAAACCACCAGGTGATCATCGCGTCGAGTGGGATGGGATGGATGACAACGGCAATCCTATGCCGGAGGGCACTTACAAGCTCAAGGTGAGTGGCATGGTTGATGGACAGACACAAGAGTTTGATGTGTCCACCTATGCCAATGTGAACAGTGTTTTGTTGGGGAATGGTGGTGGCAATGTGATGTTAAATATTGCTGGCTTTTCCTCACCGATGAAACTGGCTGAAGTGCTAGAGGTCGGTAACGCCGACGTCGGTAATGTGACGAAAGGCTGACCGATTTATTAGGAGTGAAAAGCAATGGGTTTTAATATTGCGTTAAGTGGCCTTGGTGCGGCCCAGAAAGACATGAACACCACCAGTAACAACATTTCTAATGCCAATACCTATGGCTTTAAGGAATCTCGCGCAGAGTTTGGTGATGTGTATTCGACGTCGATCTTCTCAAACTCGAAGACTACCAACGGCACAGGTGTTCAAACATCGACCGTGGCGCAGCAATTCCACGAAGGCTCGAGTATTTATACCAATAATCCGCTCGATTTGCGGATTAGCGGCAATGGCTTCTTCGGTGTGTCAAATGACAAGCTACAAAACAATGATTACCATTTAACCCGCAACGGTGCTTTCCACCTTGATAAAAATAACGACATTATCAATTCCGAAGGTCAGTACTTGCTTGGTTACAACGTCGATCCTGATACCCAGCAGGTCTCTTCTTATGAGCCTCAGTCTCTTAATGTACCGGATCAGTTTGGTCAGCCTCGTGCGTCACAAAATGTTGATATTGGTTTGAACTTACCAGCCGGCGGTGCACCAAAAGATCCGAATCAGTTTAATTTTGAAGATCCTGAAACCTACAACAAGCAAACTTCTGCGACGGTTTATGATTCGCTCGGTCAGCCGTACAAGTTGTCGACATATTATGTGAAAGGTAACGATACGGCCAATCCCAATAGCTGGTCTGTGTTTTACACCATGACGGATCCTGAAGGTGAAAAGCCGGTGAATATCCAAGGTGGCAATTCAACTAATGCCACTGGACAGGTTGGTCACACCATCGACTTTAACTCAGATGGTTCAGTGAACAATATTAATGGCGGTAATCCGATCGTGACCGATGCCTTGGGCCCAACAGGCGCTGGATTAGAGATGAACGGTGCCAACGGTGATCAGCAGCTCACGCTCAACTTTGATAACCCGACTCAGTATGCCGCGCCGTTTGAGATGCGCAAATTTTCTGATGATGGGGCGACGACGGGCTATCTGACTAAGGTCGACATTGATCCAAAAGGAACCATTATGGCGACCTACAGTAATGGTGAAAACGTCGCATTAGGTCGGGTTGGTATGGTGCGAGTCGCCAACCAGCAAGGCTTAGCACAGGTAGGTAATACTCAGTGGGATATCACCCAAGACTCGGGCGATCCCATTTTTGGTGAGGCGATGCAAGGCGCATTTGGTCAAGTGAAAAGCGGGACCATTGAGCAATCCAACATAGATATGACTCAAGAGCTGGTCGATTTGATCACCGCGCAACGTAATTTCCAAGCGAACTCGCGAGCGCTGGAAGTGAGTAACCAGATGCAACAGAATATCTTGCAAATCCGTTAAGCTCGCTTTTATTGCCGCCTGCCTATCAGGCGGCAAGTCCTCGCCTTCGTTTACTGCTTTTATCTCCCCTTTCTTGATTTTCTCTTTCTATCTTTCTGAAAAACATGCATTTAATTAATGGCACGCTCCTTGCTTTGTTACCTACAGAACGATTGTGGAGGCAACCAATATGGATCGCGCGTTATACCTCGCCATGAGTGGCGCTAAGCAAGATATGCAGGCAATGCAGTTGCGCGCCAACAACCTAGCTAATGTCAGTACCACGGGATTCCGAGCTGATCTTGAGCAGTCTCGCTCTATGCAAGCTTACGGTGAGGGGTTACCAAGCCGAGTTTTTAATATGACTGAGCGACCTGGTTATAGCTTCGAGCAAGGCTCCACCATCACAACCGGCCGTAATCTTGATGTGGCCGTTCAAGGTGAAGGCTGGATGTCGGTATTAGACAGCCAAGGCCAAGAAGGCTACACCCGTGCCGGTCACTTGAAAGTGGATCAAACTGGGTTACTGCAGAACAGTAACGGCAATCTCATTTTGGGTGAAAATGGTGGGCCGATCTTTATTCCTTTGCCGGCGGCAAGAATTGAAGTCGGAAAAGAGGGGGGCGTCTCGGTATTGCCCCAGGGGGCGCCGCCTGATGCTATGGAAATGGTGGATAGAATTAAACTCGTTCGCCCAGATAACCAAGACCTTTTCAAAGATAAAAATGGGGTATTTAAGCCCAAAGAACCTGGCACCGTATTTCCAGCGGATGCAGGCGTGACGTTACAAACGGGAGCTTTAGAGGGCAGTAACGTTAACGCAGTGGGTGAAATGACGGGGCTGATTGACTTGCAACGTCACTTTGAGATGCAAGTGAAGTTAATGAAAACCACAGAAAAAATGGACGAGTCGTCTTCATCGTTATTGCGGCTTGGCTAAGGTTTATTAAGAGGAAGTAATTATGCATCCAGCATTATGGGTCAGCAAAACCGGACTTGATGCGCAGCAAACTAATATTTCGACGATTTCGAATARCCTAGCCAACGCATCGACGGTCGGTTTTAAAAAGTCACGCGCGGTATTTGAAGATCTTTTTTATCAAAACATTAATCAACCGGGCGGCCAATCATCTCAGAACACAGAGCTGCCGAGTGGTTTGATGTTGGGGGCAGGGTCAAAGGTCGTTGCCACTCAGCGTGTCCATACCAATGGTAATGTACAAACAACAGACAATGCGCTCGACATGATGATCGAAGGCGATGGCTTTTTCCAAGTGTTGCTCCCCGACGGCAACATGGGTTACCAACGCAATGGTCAGTTCACCCTCAACGATGAGGGGACTATCGTTACCTCAGGGTCGGGCTATACACTGGAGCCTGAAATCACGATACCGGATGATGCTGTGCAGGTGACCGTCGGCACGGATGGCGAAGTCTCTGTCCGTTTGCGCGGTCAGCAAGAAAACCAAGTCTTGGGTCAAATCACGACGGTGGATTTTATTAACCCAGGTGGTTTGGAGCCGGTTGGTCAGAATATCTACCTACCCACGGGCGCCAGTGGTGATCCGCAAGAAGGCGTACCAGGCCTGAATGGGTTTGGCGAAGTAAAACAATCGATGCTCGAAACTTCAAACGTCAATGTGACCGAAGAACTGGTCAATATGATCGAAGCCCAACGTGTTTATGAGATGAACTCTAAAGTTATCTCATCCGTTGACCAGATGCTCAGTTACGTAAATCAACAGTTATAAGCATGGTGAAGGTATAAGGGGGCAATGATGACGGTGCAACGTGGATTAATATCGGGCCTTTTCTTTGCCACGCTCCTAGGGATGGGCGGTTGTTCATTGCCGGGGCAGCAAGATACAGGCAGTGATCTTGACCAAGCCACCTCGACCACGGATGCGGTTGAAGGCGATACAACACCGGAAGGTGAGGGCTTGATTGGTTTGTTACGTCAACGTGAAGATCCCAAAGCTGACGATCCGTCTTGGTCTCCGATTCGCCCGCAACAGCCTCCGGAGCACTATGCAACGGCGACAGGATCTTTGTTTAATACCAGCCAACAGCGTGATTTATATAATGGCTCAAAACCCAGTGGACTTGGGGATATCGTGACGGTCATGCTTGAGGAAAACACTCAGGCTCAAAAAAGTGCGAGCTCCGATTTGGCCAAGTCAAACGACTTGAGCATGGATCCTCTGTCCTTAGGAGGGGAAGAAATCACCATTGGCGAGCGCACCTTGTCGTATGAAGTGAGCAATGATAATTCATCAACGGGTTCTTCATCGGCAGATCAAAGTAATAGTCTGCAAGGCTCTATTTCGGTACAAGTGATTAATGTGTTGGCCAATGGCAACTTAATGGTGCGCGGCGAAAAATGGTTAACGCTGAACTCAGGCGATGAATACATTCGCTTGAGCGGTACCATTCGACCCGCCGATATTGGTCCGGATAACACCATTGCTTCAACCCGTATATCCAATGCCAGAATTCAATATTCCGGTACCGGCGAGCGACAAGATACCCAAGAACAAGGCTGGTTGGCACGATTCTTTAATGTCACCTTGTAGCCCTATATTGTGACGGAGAGTTGACGTGAAAAAGTGGTTGTTATCGATAGTCTTGCTGGTTGTAGCCACACCAAGTCTTGCGGCTCGAATAAAAGACGTTGCCGAGGTTGCTGGGGTCAGGAGTAACACGTTGACGGGCTATGGTTTAGTGGTCGGTTTGCCGGGGACAGGTGAAAGCACTGATTTTACTGACCAAAGTTTTAAGTCGATGCTAAATAACTTTGGTATCGAACTTCCTACTGATACAACCCCTCAATCAGACAATATCGCCGCAGTCGCAGTGACCGCAGACCTCCCTGCGTTTGCCAAACAGGGTCAAAAACTTGACGTGACTGTGTCATCGATTGGCTCGGCGGAAAGTTTAAGAGGGGGAACCTTGCTCCAAACCTTTCTGAAAGGGCTGGATGGCAACGTCTATGCCACCGCACAAGGCAACTTAATTGTCGGTGGGTTTAGTGCCACGGGGGCCGATGGCTCACAACTGGTGGGGAATACCCCTACTGTGGGTCGAATCACGAACGGAGCCTCGGTCGAGCGCGAAGTGCCGAATCCATTTGGTCGAGGTGATCACCTTACCTTTAATCTTTTTCAATCCGACTTTACCACCGCTCAACGTATGGCGGATGCGATTAACCGCTTTCTAGGACCATCAACAGCGTCTGCGATGGATGCTACGTCGGTGCGTGTCAGAGCGCCACGTGATGTGAGCCAGCGGGTCGCGTTTTTATCCACCTTAGAAAATATTGAATTTCAACCTGGAGATGGTGCGGCTAAAATCATCGTCAATTCTCGTACGGGCACCATTGTGGTGGGACAAAATGTGCGCCTTCGTCCAGCTGCAATTACGCATGGCGGCATGACCGTCTCGATTCAAGAAGACTTTAATGTCGATCAGCCCAACCCACTCGGTGGTGGGGAAGCGGTAGTCACACCGGATACCGAGATCAATGTCGAAGAAGAAGAAGGGCGAATGTTCCACTTTAAACCAGGCGTGACCTTGGACGATTTAGTTCGCGCAGTCAATGGCGTGGGGGCAGCCCCCTCAGACTTGATGGCCATCTTGCAAGCGCTAAAGCAAGCGGGTGCCATCGATGGCCAGTTGATAGTCATATAAGGGACAGCAATGAAATCTCCTGTTGATAGTCAATTTGTACACGATATTAGCCAGCTTGATTCGTTGCGCCGTCAAGCGACTAAGAATGGCGATGGCGATAAAAGTGCCGCATTACGCTCTGCGGCAGAGCAATTTGAAGCCTTGTTCACCCAGATGCTGTTTAAATCAATGCGTGATGCCAATGAAGCGTTCGAGTCCGATCTCATCGACGATCGCACCTCTAAGTTTTATGAGCAAATGGCAGACGAACAAATGGCAAGTGAGCTCAGCCGAGAGGGATCGCTGGGGCTGGCTGATATGATTGTGGAACAACTGGGCCAGGCTCTGGGCGATAGTGAACCTGACTTGGAAGATGCGGCGCGCACATCGGCGCAATCTTTGCCTTTGGATCAAAATCGAAGTCGAGAGGCGGCAGAAAAAGCGATTGCCGCGCTGGATAGCCAGTCGATTGCCCCACCGGCAGCGGGAAGTGAGGCGGGACAACGTAATGAAGGCTTTGATTCGCCTGCCGCATTTGTTGATACATTAGCGCCTCATGCACGACGCGCGGCGCGGGCACTTGGCACCGATCCAGCAATCATTTTAGCACAAGCTGCCTTGGAAACCGGCTGGGGTAAAAAAGTGATCGCCAATGCCCGTGATAACAGCCATAACTTGTTCAATATTAAAGCGGATCCACGCTGGAGCGGAGACAAAGTCGCGACGCAAACACTCGAAGTGTATGATGGGATCCCGGTGAAAGAAACGGCGAGTTTCCGCGCGTATCCATCCTATCAAGAGAGTTTTGATGATTTTGTTTCGTTTTTACGAGAGAACCCCCGTTACGAGCAAGCCCTGTCTCAATCTGCGCAACCTGAACAGTTTATTCGCGAACTCCACCAAGCGGGCTATGCCACTGATCCTGAGTATGCCGACAAAGTTATCCGTGTGCTCGATCAAGTCCGTGGCATGATGGAATAATTGAGCGGCAGGCAAAGGCTTGCCGTTTTTTATTTCAGCTTGATTTTTGATGCCTTTAAATCAGTTAATATATTGTTTTACATCGCTTTAAAACCCCTCTATCTTCTCTGGCCTGATTTTTGCTTTACTTTGATTATCTCGTTTTAATTGCCGGGTTACTTGGAGGCACAATGGGCTTGGACCTGCTTTCCCTTGGATCGCAAGGCGTACTGACTGCGCAGCGACAGCTGAATACAACAGGTCACAATATCTCTAACGTGAATACGGAGGGGTATAGCCGTCAATCCGTTGAGCAACAAACCAATGATCCGCAATTTTGGGGTGGCAACAATTACGGTACCGGTGTTCACGCTGCTGCGGTACGCCGTAACTATGATAAGTTCGCGGTTAATGAACTGAATGTGACGACCTCGAACTTGTCTCACGCCGCCGCGCGCAACGATCAACTCGGTCGACTCGACGATATGATGGCGCATTCAGCCAAAAAAATTCCTGAAAACATGAATGAATTCTATGGCGCGGTTAAAGGGTTAACTGACAGCCCCAGTGATATGGGGGCGCGAAAAGTCGTGCTCGAAAAAGCGCGAATGGTCGCTGCCGGCATGAATGACGTTTATGGCGTGTTACAGCAGCAATCAATTGATACCTCGTCACAAATTGATGCCACGGTAAAGCGAATGAACGACATCGGCCAAGAGCTGGTGGATGTGCATAAGGCAATACTTAAAACCCCCGCCGAAGCTAATGACCTATTGGACCGTCATGATAAATTGATCCGAGAGCTGTCTGAGTACACCCAGGTAAGCGTGAATGCACGCGAAGATGGTCTTTTTAATGTCATCATTGGCAGTGGCCATATGCTGGTATCCGGGATGAATAGCAGTGAGTTAACTACCTTGCCGGGTGAGCCGGATCATCAAGAGCGTCGTTTAGCCCTCGTTGAAGGTAAGAGTGTGAAAGCCATTTCGAATAGCGATATTCGCGGTAAACTTGGTGCATTATTTGAGTACCGTGATGACACACTCAGCCAAGCGCGTGACGAGTTAGGCCGAATGTCGATTGGGTTTTCTCAGGCGTTGAATGATTTGCAGGGACAAGGCTTCGATCTTAATGGTGAAGTGGGCAAAAATATCTTTACCGATTTTAACAGTGATCGCATCGCCCGTTCTCGCGTGGTTCAAAACGGTGACTCCACCGCGGACCTTAAAGTTTATATCGATGATTTGCAAAAGCTTAAACCGGGTGACTATCAACTTAAGTTCGATGGCACACAATATACGCTGACCGCCCCAGACGGCAAACAAGCCGCCGTTACCCCTAGTGGTACGCCTCCCAGCTTCAATGTCGACGGAATGCGTGTTCAAATTGATGCAGGATTGGCGGCCAATGAGCGAGTATTAATTCGCCCGGCACGGTCAGCGGCAGGGCAAATGCGGGTGGCGATGGAAGATCCTGCTGATATTGCCGCACAAAGCTATATTAGTGGTAGCTCGGTGAGTAAAGGTGAGGGCGACGTCCGTGTACTGCAAAGTGGCGGACAAAAAGAATTTCAAGTTCGAATCTCACCGGATGGCAGCCAATTTGCGGTGACAGACACCAAAGGTCAAATCTTGGTTGCGCCTCAAGCTTATCCACCTGGTGGGCCGATAGACGTGAATGGGACCGTGATTGATCTTAATGATAAAGCGGTGCCTGACGATGTCTTGGCCGTAAGCTTGATCCCGGCGGATGGCGACAACAGTAACTTAATTCGCATGCAAGAGTTGCAAACGCAAAAGTTGATGGATAATGGCCGCTCCACCGTGCTTGATGTCTATGAAGGGCTGAGTACCGATTTAGGGGTGCAAAAAGCGTCGTATGAGCGTTTGCAGGATGTGAGTATGGTTGAACATGATGCGGCAGAAGGACGTGTCGCCCAAGTGTCTGGGGTTAACCTTGATGAAGAGGCGGCGAATATGATGAAGTTTCAACGCGCTTATATGGCGGCGTCACGCATCATGACTGCGGCCAATGAAACCTTTGATTCTCTGCTCAATGCAACGCGATAAGGGTCGATCAGTATGATTAGTCGTATTGCTAGTTTTCATAATTACCAATCTGTCTCCAACGACATTATGCGCCAAAATGTAAAGGTGCAAGATAATCAGGAGCAAATGGCGACCGGAAAACGTGTGATCACATCCGGCGATGACCCCGTCTCATCAATCTATATTCAGAACTTTCGCCAGCAAGATGAGCAGATTGATCAGTTTATTGATTCGATCACCTTGGCGAGAAATCGTCAAACACGTGAAGAGATCGCTATTGATGAATCAGAGCAAATCATGGATGGCGCCAAGCGTAAAGTGATGGCGATGATTAATGGTTCGTTATCGGTGGAAGACCGCACTGCGCACCGCCAAGATCTGCAAGGAATGTTTGATAACTTTATGGACTTGGTGAACACCAAGGACGAGTCAGGCAACTTCTTGTTCTCCGGCACCCAAACCAGTACCCAGCCTTTTTATCGTGATACCCAAGGCAATGTCCGTTATGCCGGCGACAGTTACTTTCGTACGGCTCAAGTAGCGCCTGCAGTAGAAGTGCCGACCTCCGATCCCGGCGATAAGATGTTTATGGAAATTGATAACCCTTTTGGCGATTATCAACCGGAATACGATCTTGAAGATGGATCTCTGCTGTTGCTGGCAAACGCGGAAAATAGCAATGATGCTGATACGGCCAACTATTCGGTGTCGTTTGATGTGAATGCGAGTGGTGATACCACGTACTCACTGATGCAAGATGGCACCGAAGTCAGTGCTGGCCTGTACGATCCGCAAACCGGCATTGAGTGGAACACGCTCAAAATGACCTTTGAAGGTGAGATGGGGCCGGGTGATACTATCAACTTAGAAAGACAAGATAGCTTCAATATCTTCGATGCGTTTAAAAATGGTGCGGCTTTATCGTATGCGGATATCGATGATGCCTCGGCAACGGCAGAGCTCCATCAAGTCACTGAGCAGTTTTCAGCCGCCTTTAAACACTTGAACAAAGCACGCTCAGAAGTGGGAACGCGGTTGACCACGCTCGATCGACAAGAAAGCATGCATAAAGATTTTAAATTAGTGTTGAATCGCTCTTTGGGTACCATGGAAGATTTAGATTATACCCAAGCCGCCATTGATATGAACGAAGATATGCTGGCACTGCAAGCGTCCCAGCAGGCCTTTGCTAAGACTAAAGATCTTTCGTTGTTTAATTATATCTAACCCAAGGTTGAAGCCTTAGGTTACCGCAAAGTATCAGGGATGAATAAAAAACGGGGCCGTCTCAGCGGCCCCGTTTTTATTGGTGGAGGCTGATTCTCCCTCTTTTTACCGACCGAGATCGTCAACCATACGGCGTGCTATCGCATCAAGCAGTGGCTGTTTGTCTTTGATCATTGGCGGATAACTAAACGCATACTCTGCGTAGCCTGGCATCGACTCTGGCGTTTGTATATCGCTCTCTTTATGGCCGGCAAAAAACACATAGCAAGGTGTGCCGACGGCAACCGTCAGCCGATGCACCGCTGTCCCCGCAGTAAATACCCCCGAGAGCTGTTTGATCGCATGCGCGGTCCCCATAAAATCATTTTTAAGATCCAATCCGGGCAGTGACACGATCTCAACGCCCGTTTGTTTTTTGATTTTACTCAGCTCTTTTTCACACTCACCATATTGTAAATTGACAAACTGGGCGTTAGGACAAAGCTGGCGAACGGCTTTTATCCAGCCTGCTAATTCTTCAGCCACCAAGTAGTGAATGTTACGGGTGGCAGCCGCAAGACCACTGCGCCAGCATAGCCCAAACACAGGCCCTTTCTGATGCAATTTAGCTAACGGTGCTATCCAAGGCGCATGGGGTGCGACATCAGGAACAATATAGGTTTGCTGATAAAGATGACGGTCAAAGTGGTGATAGCACAACCCTGCCAGTGATCCACCGGCCACCCAACTATCAATGTCAGCGAGAACATGCTCAGGGACGAAAATATCTTTTCCATCTTTGCGAGAAATCGGCACAATTTCTGTACTTGGAAATGCTTGACTCAGTAAGGGCTCTAGACGCGGATCGCAGCCAACGTACACTTTTCGAGCACGCTCAACCACCATTGACACGTTATGAAAATAGGCGAGTTCATCCCCGACACCTTGCTCAGGCATAATGAGTACGGCATCGGTTTGTGGTCGCGACAAATCCCAACGGGGTAAATCACCGTGGTATTTGAGTCGACGGCCGCAATCAAGTCCTGCTTCATTCGCCGAGTAAAACTTATCCCACGCCATTTGGGTACGATAGACAAAGGCAAGGTTAAACCGCAGCGCATGATCATCGGGTTGCGCCGCTAATAACGTTTCTAGGCGATGTTGGGCTTGTTCGATATTCCCCATATACCAATCGAGCTCGCCTAATTGTGCATTTAAGGTATTCGCTTGTTTATCGCTGACATGAACGAGAGCTTTCTCGTGGATCTGGTAGCAATCGGTCAATTTATCCTGCGTAAATTGATGATGCTGCTTGAGTCGCTCGAAGGTAGCACGGGCATAGGCATAGTGTAATTCTCCGCGCTCGGGGTCATCACGCAAACATTGCTTGGCCAGTTTACTCGCTTCCAACCAATTGGCTTCCTTGAGATACACCACCAACAGTTGGTGCAAAAAGGCTGGATCTTGAGTTTGCTTATGGGCTTGCAAGCAGCGTTGGCGAGCGCTTGTATACGCACCGAGCCCTGACTCTGCTCTTACCAAAAGCAGTTGCCACACTTGATGAGATTGCGCCTTGTCATTACCGCGTAATAAGAGCTGCTGGGCCTTACCGTATTCTTGTTCATCAAGCGCATGCTGAGCCAACGCCATCAATGCAGGAGGGTAGTCGGGCTCAAGCGTTAGTATCGTTTGATAAAGTTGTTCGCTTTGTGCCGTGTGGCCATCCTTCATCAAATTAGCGGCCAACGCCATGGTTTTGTTGATTTCCTCAGCCAGGCCTTGATTTTTAATTTGATGCAATTCATCACGCAAAGCATGTGTACGACGGCTCTCACCTTGCAAGCCAAGTTTTGCGGTTAATTGTTCACGTAAACTAAGGATATCTTGGTTGGTGGGAGCGGCGGCAAACAAAGCGTCGACAATGTCTAAGGCCGCTTTGTTGTGGCCTTGCTGGGTGAGCAGTTGCGCTTTGTCGAACAACAGAGAGTGATCATCAGGCGCGAGCGTAAGGGCATGTTCAAGATGTGTCATCGCTTGGCGATATTGCCCTTGTTCAGCGTCTAATACGGCGAGAACCTGCCGCACGGGAACGGTATCTGGTGCATGGCTCAGTATCTGTTCAAAAACTTGCCGTGCATCGACTTTATTGCCGTCTTGATAGAGGCGAATACCGAGCTGGAACGCGTCATCCAGCGTCATATTCGTTTGACCGTCGTTTTCTTGCGTCATCAGTGACTTCGTCCTGTTATTTATGATTGCCTCGACTTAGTGTCAAGACGCTGGTGGGATGATGAGTGTTAGATATCTGCAAAAAATATCTGCAAAAAATATGCCTTCTAGCTCAGTCGTTACCGGCGTTGGCCGCCTATTTGCAAGCGTACATCGACAAGCGATAGACCGGTCATGCCGGCAACCGAAGGCGAGGCGTTGCCGCTATATTGCCGCTGGTACAGAAAATCGGCAGATTCCGCTGTCATTATTGCGCTCTATTATACAAAAAAATCTAGTAAGATACTGATTTGGATATATTTTAAAAAGTTGGCACATATATTGTATTTAATCAACCAAGCGGCCAGTTTTTGAACGGGCTGAGACTAAAACTGATTAACAAGCTGTTCCCGCAGCACCGCCATTACACAGTGCAACACGTCGCGGGTAGGCTGTTTCGCAAAGCAAGCGAAAGTCAAAGGAGAGCAAAATGGGTGTAACAGTTAACACCAACGTGTCTGCGATGACTGCGCAGCGTTACCTGAATAAAGCGACCGATGAGTTGAACAATTCAATGGAACGTCTGTCGTCAGGTAGCCGAATCAACAGTGCTAAAGACGACGCGGCGGGTTTGCAGATATCTAACCGATTAGTGGCCCAAACTCGAGGGCTTGATGTGGCAATGCGGAACGCCAATGATGGTATCTCGATTGCCCAGACTGCCGAAGGGGCTATGCAAGAGTCTACCAATATTTTGCAGCGTATGCGGGACCTTTCCTTGCAATCTGCTAACGGTGCTAATGGTAAATCTGAACGTGTGGCTATCCAAGAAGAGGTCGAGGCACTGAAAGATGAGCTGAACCGAATTGCAGAAACGACAGCCTTTGGTGGACGTCGATTACTGAATGGTTCGTTTGGTGAAGCCTCGTTCCAAATTGGTGCGGATGCCGGTGAAGCGATCATTATGGGACTCTCGAGCATTCGTGCAGATGATTTCCGTATGGGTGGCGTAGAATTTGTTGGTGGTCAACCCAAATCAGCTGGCTGGGAAGTGGATGGTGCAGCCTCGACATTACAGCTGCAATTTACCACTAAAGAGGGTGAAAACGTCAGCTTAAGTATCGGCGCGAAAGCAGGCGATGATGTGGAAGAGCTGGCAAGCTATATCAACGGTCAGTCAGATGAAATGCTCACCGCCTCCGTTGACGAAGAAGGACAGCTGCAAATCTTTATTGAAGAGAATAAAGTCGCAGGTGCCGTCAATTTTAGTGGTGGACTCGCCGCCTCTCTGGGCATGGTTTCGGGTAACGGTGACTTAGTGACAGCGGCAGACCTCGATGTGTCCGATGTCGGTGGTGCTCAAATGGCTGTTGGCGTTGTCGATTCGGCGATGCGTTATATCGACAGTCAGCGGGCGGATTTGGGCGCGAAGCAAAATCGACTCAGCCACACCATTAGCAACTTGTCGAATATCCAGGAAAATGTGTCGGCTTCAAACAGTCGTATTCGAGACACAGACTTTGCGCGTGAAACGACGGCAATGACCAAAGGTCAAATCCTACAGCAGGCGGGTACCTCGATGCTGGCTCAGGCCAAACAGATGCCGCAAGCAGCATTGAACCTTCTGCAATAACCTCTCGTTTTTACGGGTAAAAAAAAGCGGCAAGCGGTTGCCGCTTTTTTTATGCCGATTTTTATCAAAATCCCACTAAAGATATCTCTCCTTTGGGCGTTAACCTTAATAGCGCCATACGGCATCGGTATTAATACCGACACGCACAACAAAAAAGCTAAAGCTTTCTCAACGTGCGCCGCTACATGGGTTATGAACAATTTTACACTGGTTTTCCCTGGTCAGCTGGGCGAAGCCGGACCTAGAACCTAAGGAGAATAGTTATGGCTATTACTGTTAACACTAACGTCCCTGCGATGACAGCTCAGCGATTTTTGAATAATTCAACCGATGCGCTGAACAACTCAATGGAGCGTTTGTCATCCGGCTCTCGTATCAACAGTGCCAAAGATGATGCGGCAGGTCTTCAGATTTCTAACCGCTTGATGGCACAAAGTAGTGGGTTGGGTGTGGCTGTTCGAAATGCCAATGACGGTATCTCAATGGCGCAAACCGCTGAAGGGGCGATGGAAGAGTCAAGCAACATCTTGCAACGTATGCGTGACTTGTCACTGCAATCCGCTAACGGTGCAAACGGTGATGCTGAGCGTGGTGCAATCCAAGAAGAGGTTGTGGCGTTACAAGATGAGTTGAACCGTATCGCAGAAACCACCTCGTTCGGTGGTGCTAAGCTTCTCAACGGCACATTTGGTACGCGTTCGTTCCAAGTGGGTGCTGATGCTGGTGAAGCGGTGATGATGGAGTTCAAAAACATCCGTGCTGACCACAGTGAAATGGGTGGCGCTAGCTTTACGGCTACGAATGGTAAGTCAGCAGGGTGGACAGCTACTGCTGGTGCAACCATGGCAATCAATATCACCAATGCGGATGGCACCTCAACGTCGATCAATGTAACGGCGAAAGGCGGTGATGACATTGAAGAAATCGCCACCTACATTAATGGTCAGGCTGACGATAAACTCAGTGCATCGGTGACGGAAGACGGTGAGCTGCAAATTGTCACTGGGGCAGGTTCGGATGCAACCTTCTCAGGGGCGCTGGCTACGTCGCTATCCATGGGAACCAAAGTGGATGAAACCATCAAAGATGTGGATGTTTCGTCTATGGGTGGCGCACAAAAAGCGGTCGGTATGATCGATAATGCGATGCAATTTATCGATTCTCACCGTGCTGAATTGGGTGCGAAGCAAAACCGTTTGAGCCATACAATTGCGAACTTGGATAACGTCAATGAAAACGTATCGGCCTCTAACAGCCGAATCCGTGATGTTGATTTCGCGAAAGAAACAACGAACTTGACCAAATCGCAAATTCTGCAGCAGTCTGGTACCTCGATTTTGGCGCAAGCCAAGCAGGCGCCACAAGCGGCACTGAGCTTGCTCGGTTAACCATTCACGAGCGGCGGCCTAATCGCCGCCGCTACGTTTTTGGAGGTGAATAGCAATGGACATTTCATCCGTTTCCAATTCATCCCTGCTGCACTCAAAACCCTCTGATGGCACAAAGATTGCAAAAGATGTAAGAGTTGGAAAAACGCAGTCTGATCCGGTGAATCAGCATCAGCAAGCTGAACGCCGAGAAGCGCGAGAATCAATGCAGCAACGGCGTGTTGAACAGTCGCAGCGCATTGAAGAAAACCGTCAGCTACAACGACAACAGCTTGAAAAGCTGGTCGCCCGGCTAGATGAGTTTATGTCTGACTTTAACAAAGGGCTCGCATTCCGACTGGATGAAGACACAGGACGTAGCATTGTCACCGTGTATGAAATGAACAGTGGCGATATCATCCGTCAAATTCCAGAAAAAGAAATGTTAGAGCTTGCTAAGCAATTGTCGCAACACGCGCGAGGGCTGGTCACAGAGAAGGTGTAACGAGGTGAGAGAGTCGTTATGAGTGTAAAAGCAGCAGGCATGGGCGGTGGCATGGATATTAATGCCATGGTCACTAAAATCGTGGATGCTGAACGTGCACCCAAGCAAGAGCGGATTATCAAACGCACTAATGACGTTGAAACCGACATTAGTGCGTTTGGTCGCTTAAAAGATTCTCTCGCGACACTTAAAACCCAGATGTATGATTTTCGTCGTAACGAAGGTTTTTCGGCGAGAATCACATCGGTGAGCAACCCCGACGCGCTCGGTGCTACGGCAACCCCGGACGCCATCCCTGGACGTTATCAGATTGATGTACAGCAACTTGCGGGGGCTCATAAGCTTGTCTCGCCAGGCGTCGATCCTGATGCATCGTTGGGTACGGGTAAACTTACGATCACCATGGGTAATCGCACCAGTGTGCTCGATGTACCACAAGGCAAAGACAGCTTGGCTGACGTTGTGCGGGCGATTAACAACGATCCTAAAAACCCCGGGATCCAGGCGTCGCTTATCCAAGACGATAGTGGCACACGTATGGTGCTAAACGGTAATAAAACCGGGGAAGCGAATCAAATCGAAGTGAATGTTGATGCTCAGATAGGCAGTGCACTCCACCAGTTAGGGTTTCAAGCTGGACAAGCTAATAATGGCATGACGCAAATGCAGGCAGCACAAGATGCCAAGATACTGATTGATGGTATCGCCTCGGTGTCCAGTACAACCAATACATTTGATAATGCTATCGAGGGTGTCTCGTTAGAAGTTGACCAAACTAGTGATAAGCCACTTTCACTGGCGGTAGAGCATGACCGAGAATCGGTACGATCAACGATTACGTCTTTTGTTGATAACTACAATGCGTTCTTCCGTGTCTCTCAAGCCGTTAGCCAATATGATCCCGAAACGCAACAAGGCGGTCCGTTGGCGGGTGAAAGTGTGATACGTACGGCAACCAGCCGGTTACGTAACTTATTTTCATCTCCGATAGAGAAAGCGCCTGAAGGGATGAAAACATTGAGTGAACTTGGGGTGACGACTACCATGGATGGTCGTTTAGAAATCGACAATAACGTGTTAGACCGCCAGCTGCGTCAAAACTTTAACGCCTTAGAAGGTTTTTTCGGTGGCAACGATGGCTTTGCGCGTCAATTAGAGCAGGTGGTCAATGGGTTCACCGGCGCGGGTGGAGCGATCAGTAACCGTGAAAGCACGCTTTCAGAGCAAAAGCTGAGATTACGTGATGATCAGCGTGAGTTAGATAGACGTATGGAAAGCTTAGAGTCACGAACCATGCAGCGCTTTTCTGCGATGGAAGAAGCAACGAGTCAAATGCGTTCTCAATTGCAAGCAATGCAAAACATCATGCCAGGTTAGCCATGACAGAGATTGCGGATTGGCTCGCCACCTTAGAGGTAATGGATGCAGACATTGCTCAGCACTTAACCCTAAGTGATATTGATCCAGAAAAGCTGGCTCAACAATTGCATGATAGAAAAACGCTGCTCGATAAGATTGCAGCGTCAACACAGGCGCCGAGTCATCCACAATGGTCCGAGGCGTTGGCAAGAACAAAAACGCTCATTGATACGCTCGAAGAGCACAAAGCAGAATCTGCCAAGCGCTTGTTACAGCAGCGCAAGGGGAAGCAGTCTGTGCAGCTGTATAAGAAATTTCAATAGGTGAGGAAGACTATGAGAGGCTCACTACAGGCCTATAAGAAGGTCTCGGTTGACAGTCAGTTAAGCGCCGCGTCGCCTCATAAGGTTATCCAGATGCTGATGGCCGGGGCTATTGAGCGTTTAATTCAAGGCAAGGCGGCGATGGCACAAGGCGATTTATCCGTCAAAGGTGAGCGCCTAGGTAAGGCATTGGATATTATTATCAATCTACGGGCTTGTTTATCTATGGATGAGGGCGGTGATATCGCGGATAATTTGGATGCCATTTATGACTTTATGATTCGACAAGTCAGTGCCGCCAACTTAGACAATACGCCAGAACCCATTGACGATGTGATTGAGCTATTGCGAGAGATAAAATCAGCTTGGGACCAGATTCCCTCTGAATACCATAATATGACCCAAGCGACCAGTTAAACCGCCTACCAAAAGACGGACATGGCACTGGAGTCACAGGTTTACTGTGTCTCCGGTTGCCTTATGCGCGTTCTCTATTACAATGTCTTGATTAAAATTGAGATTGTTGTTGCTTACGAGCGGCACAATAATAATAAGTTATCAGGGCAGACGTATCTCACACATGCAAGATTTAGCAAAGATCCTTGTTATCGATGACGATGACCAGTTTCGTCACGATCTCGGCGTGATACTCGATTTTATCGGCGAGCGTTACGCGCTTCACTCGACCACAGATGTCAGTGATGCACTCTGGGAGCAAAACTGGGGCGCATGCTTTCTTGGTCACGTCCGCTCGACATCTCTGTTAGAGAAAGTGCTTGACCAACTTGCGACCTATCACCATGTTCCAGTGATTGCGATTCGACGTCATGATCGTGAACTTTCCGGGTTGCCTAATTATGTCGGCGAACTGGGCTTACCGTTAAATTACCCACAATTGTTTGACGCCTTACACCATTGCCGTGAGTTTGCTGGAAAACAAGCGTTTAGTATTCCACAACTCGCAGGTGACAACACCGCCTTTCATAATATGGTTGGCAAGAGCGATGTGATTGAACAGGTTCGTCATTTAATTGATCAGGTTGCTTCAACCGAGGCAAGTGTGTTGATTTTAGGTGAGTCTGGCACCGGTAAAGAAGTGGTTGCACGCCATATTCATCATTCATCCTCACGCGCGACCGGTCCTTTTGTGCCGGTGAACTGTGGTGCGATTCCCGGAGAGCTCCTCGAAAGTGAACTCTTTGGCCATGAAAAAGGGGCATTTACCGGCGCAATTTCAGCGCGCAAAGGACGTTTTGAACTTGCGGAGGGTGGAACGCTCTTTTTGGATGAAATCGGCGATATGCCGATGCCAATGCAAGTGAAGTTGTTACGCGTCCTTCAAGAGCGTACGTTTGAGCGAGTGGGAGGAAATAAAAGTATTCGCGCCAATGTCAGAGTGGTTGCTGCCACTCACCGCACACTGGAAACGATGATCCAAGAAGGCGAATTTCGCGAAGATCTCTATTACCGACTCAACGTATTCCCGATTGAGATGCCTGCATTGCGAGATCGTATTGACGATATTCCCTTGCTTATCCACGAACTGATGTCTCGTCTAGATGGTGAAGGAAATGGACGAATTCATATTTCACCGCGAGCAATTAATTCGCTAATGGAACATCAGTGGCCGGGGAACGTGCGTGAATTGGCCAACCTTATCGAACGCTTGGTGATTTTATATCCGGGGCAAATGGTGGATGTAAATCACCTTCCCGCGAAATATCGCTACAGTGATATTCCTGAATTTCAGCCAGAAGCGTATTCGGTAGAAGACACCGAAATGGCAGAGCGAGAGGCACTCACTGCGATGTTTTGTGAGCCAGATATTCCCGCGTTTGACGATGAGATGCCAGGCTTTTCTGACAGTCCAGGTTTTACTAGTTTGCCTCCCGAGGGCGTTAATCTTAAAGAGACCCTGGCTGAGGTAGAAGTTGATCTGATCAAGCAGGCACTTGAGGCGCAGTCAGGCGTCGTCGCCAGAGCCGCGGACATGTTGAGTATGCGGCGAACCACCTTGGTGGAAAAAATGCGTAAGTACGGACTCAACAAAGAAGAGTTAATATAAATCGGTAATGTGTCAAAAAGCGGAGTCAAAAAAATGACTTCGCTTTTTTGTCCTCAACAAGCTGATATTATTGACTATTTTTATGGCATAATCCCTGCTTAAATGAGTAAAACCTTGATTGAAATGTGTATTGCTTAAATGGAAACCCAATCGTCGCCACTTGGATCAGTGGATCAACAAGTTACTCGATATAAGCAAGTTCTGGATGTTATGCCTGCGGGGGTTATCTTGCTGGACGCCAATGGACGTGTTGCTGAAGCCAATCCAGAGGCGCATCGACTACTGGGTGAGCCATTGACTCAGCAGCGTTGGTTTGAGGTGATACAACGGGCTTTTTCCCCACGTGACGATGATGGGCACGAGGTATCACTAAAAGATGGTCGGCGAGTAAAGCTGGCCATCTCAGCGTCCGATTCGGGGCAGCTCATTTTAATTACCGATATGACCGAAACCCGTTTATTGCAATCGCGTGTCAGTGATCTACAACGCTTATCATCGTTAGGTAAAATGGTGGCATCATTAGCGCATCAGGTGCGTACGCCACTATCGAGTGCCATTTTGTATGCGTCCAACCTAGGTGCCCCAAACCTGAATAATGCGACCAGGCAGCGTTTTCAATTCAAGTTGTTAGACCGTTTGCATGATCTGGAAAAGCAAGTCAATGACATGTTGCTATTTGCCAAAGGCGGCGACAATAACGTGGTCAAGGTATTCAGTGTCGAACAGCTATTTAATGAATTTGAGCCCATGGTGGATGCGGTCGTTCAAGGACATGATGTTGATTTTGCAATTAACAGTGACGACGAAAGTGTAAAGGTGTTGGGCAACCCCAATGCGTTAGCCAGTGCCTTAAGTAATCTTGTGATTAATGCTGTCCAGGTGGCGGGCAAAGGCTGCCAAGTCGTTGTCGATTCACGGCTGCAGGGCGATAACCTTTTACTTTCGGTGGCGGATAACGGGCCAGGCATCGCGCCGGAGTTACATGCCAAAGTCCTTGAGCCTTTTTTTACCACGCGACAACAGGGGACAGGTCTTGGCCTCGCCGTTGTGCAAATGGTGTGTCATGCCCATGATGGCAAGCTCACCTTACAATCTGAGCCTGAAAAAGGGGCCTGTTTTACATTGTGTTTGCCGCTTGCCAAAGGGGCGGTGGCAGATCATGGTGAGAGCGTAGGAGAAACACAATGAGCCAAACAACCGTGCTAATCGTGGAAGATGATGAAGGGTTGCGCGAAGCGCTTGTCGATACACTGGCGCTGGCAGGGTATCACTGGCGAGAAGCGGACAGTGCCGAGCAAGCCTTAGTGACCCTGAAATCAGAGGCCATTGATATTGTCGTCTCTGACGTGCAAATGGCAGGAATGGATGGCCTTGCACTTTTGCGCTCGATTAAAACACACATGCCGAATTTACCGGTTTTGCTGATGACGGCCTATGCCAACATCGAAGATGCCGTGGCGGCGATGAAAGAGGGCGCGATCGATTACATGGCTAAACCGTTTGCCCCCGAAGTGCTGTTAAATATGGTGAGCCGCTATGCCCCTGTCAAAACCGATGACTCCGATGCGATTGCTGAAGATCCAAAAAGCGTCGCCTTACTGGCGTTGGCAGACAAAGTAGCAAATACCGATGCGAATGTGATGATCTTAGGGCCTTCAGGCTCAGGAAAAGAAGTCATGGCGCGCTATATTCACGATCATTCAGCACGTGCCAATGCCGCTTTTGTCGCCATTAACTGTGCCGCGATTCCAGAAAACATGTTAGAAGCCACGTTATTTGGCTACGAAAAAGGGGCCTTTACTGGCGCGGTTCAGGCTTGCCCGGGCAAGTTTGAACAGGCACAAGGCGGAACCATTTTACTGGATGAAATCAGTGAGATGGAGCTTGGGTTGCAAGCGAAATTACTACGCGTGTTGCAAGAGCGTGAGGTTGAGCGTTTAGGTGGACGAAAAAGTATCCAGCTTGATTTGCGGGTGCTTGCCACCAGTAACCGCGACTTAAAAGAATACGTAGCGCAAGGCCACTTTCGAGAGGATCTTTACTATCGCTTGAATGTCTTTCCCATCACTTGGCCGGCGCTCAGTGATCGGCTCGGCGATATTATTCCACTGGCGCATTATTTACTGTCACGCCACTGCCAAAAACAAGGCTTACCTTGCCCAAGTTTGCATCCAGATGCCGAACAGAAACTGCTCGCGTACCCGTGGCCTGGTAATGTCAGAGAGCTCGATAACGTTATGCAACGCGCATTAATCTTGGCCACGCAGTCGCACATTCAAGCCTCTGATATTCTACTGGAGGGGCAAGATTGGCAAGATGCGTCTAGCTTACAAAATCAAGTAATGAATACGCGCTTTAACCACCAAGCACAAGCGCCGGCTTCTCCTCCAACGGCCACTGAGCATGTTGAGCAGCCCCCCAATGGCGTAGGATTGGGCAATGAGTTACGCGATCAGGAATTTTCTATTATTTTAGAAACGATCCGCGCTTGTGAAGGACGCCGCAAAGATGTTGCAGAACGCCTTGGGATTAGCCCGAGAACCTTACGCTACAAATTAGCCAAAATGCGTGATGCTGGCATCGATATTCCCCAATAATCGCGCGGTGTTGCGGCTTTTTGCTAAAGTGGTCTCAAAGTTGCAAACACACAGATATCTGATAGAAATCTGACTCATTTGACAAAAAATTGACACAGGAAGGATCGACGATGAAAGCCAATGCCCTGACGCAAGAAATGCAAGCCATGGCGGTAGCCGCGAAAAATGTGTCTCAGCCTGCCACGGGACAGCAAGTTAGCCAAGAGTTTGGCGATATGCTCTCCAGTGCCATTAATCATGTCAATGGACTGCAAAAAACATCCGGTGAACTCGCCACCCGGTTTGATGAAGGCGATCGTAATGTGAGCTTATCGGATGTCATGATCGCCCGGAACAAATCCAGTGTGGCCTTTGACGCAACAGTGCAAACGCGCAACAAACTGGTTGAAGCGTATAAAGAATTAATGAACATGCCTGTTTAATGTAGGAATTAATCAGTGGCTGAAGAGAATCAAAATACCGATCTCGCGGTGTCAGATGGTGCAGCAGCATTACCATCGACCGATGCAACGCTAGACGCGGAGCAAAGCGCGCAAGATCCGGATGCACTCGAACAATCGGCGTCGTCAAATTCGATATTTGGCGATCTCGACATGGTGCGTCAACTGATCTTGGTGCTCGCGGTCGCGATCTGCGTGGCCCTGATCATGATGCTTTTTTTCTGGGTACAAGAGCCAGAGATGCGGCCACTGGGGACGTACGAAACGGAAGAGCTTATTCCGGTTCTCGATCACCTAGATCAAAGCAAAGTCGATTATCAACTCGATGGAAACACCATCCGCGTTCCCTCTAGCGATTACTCGTCCATTCGTCTTGGGCTCACCCGAGCGGGCTTAAATACAGCCACGGCAGAGGGCGACGATATTTTGCTCAATGATATGGGCTTTGGTGTATCGCAAAAGCTTGAAACAGAACGCTTAAAACTGAGTCGTGAACGTCAACTGGCGGCAGCGATCGAAGAAGTGCGTCAAGTGCGAAACGCGAGAGTACTGTTGGCGCTGCCCAAACAGAGTGTTTTTGTGCGTCACAACCAAGAAGCATCCGCAACGGTCTTTTTGACCCTTGGCGGGCGTAATACCCTAGGCCAGGAAGAAGTCGACTCGATTGTTGATATGGTGGCCTCCGCAGTGCCTTCTCTGAAACCTACGCGCGTAACCGTCACCGATCAGCACGGACGTTTGCTCAACTCAGGCAGTGAAGATCCAGCGTCGGCGGCGCGGCGAAAAGAGTACGAATTAGAACGTAAACAAGAGCGCCAGTTACGGGAAAAAATTGATTCCATTCTCATCCCTGTTTTGGGCTTAGGGAATTATACCTCTCAAGTCGATGTTGCCCTGGATTTTAGCTCGTTGGAAGAAACGCAACGGCAATATAACCCCAATACGCCAGCGACGCGCAGTGAATACACACGTGAAGATTATAACGGCTCCGACCGTGTGGCTGGTATCCCTGGGGCATTAAGCAATCAACCACCAGCGGACGCCTCTATTCCAGAGGATGTGCGAGATTTAAAAAATGGCGCAGGCGGAAATGGTTCGGTCAGTCGAGAAGCGACGCGTAATTTTGAATTAGATACGACAATTCGTCATCGGCGCGCGCAATCAGGCGTGATCGACCGCCAAACTGTTTCAGTGGCGGTGAATTTTAAGCAAAGTGTCGATCCGGACACCGGTGATGTGGTTAAAGAGCCTTTAACGGATGATGAACTGGCAAAAATCCGCCGCTTATTAATGGGCGGGGTAGGATTTAGTGAGCAGCGCGGTGATGTGCTTGAAGTGATCGCCGTACCATTTGTCGAACCTGAGCAAGCTGCCGAACAAGATGTTGCTATCTGGGATCATCCAAACTTTAATGATTGGGTACGCTGGTTGGCGGCTGCTTTAGTCATTATCGTGATTATTGTGGTGTTGGTCCGCCCAGCGATGAAAAAGCTGTTGTACCCCAATATCGACGAAGATGGCAATACTGTCGGGCCTAATGGCGAAATCTTGGGTCCGGATGGCCTACCCATTACCCCAGATGGCGATGACGTTGGCTTGATTGGTTCAGAGCTCGATGGCTCGAGTAATTTTGCCATGTCAGCGTCAGATGTTGAGCTGCCAAACTTACATAAAGACGAAGACTTGCTAAAAGCGGTCCGAGCGCTGGTCGCCAATGAGCCAGACTTGGCCGCACAAGCGGTAAAAAACTGGGTGACCGAAGATGGCAAATGAAGTCGCAAACACGGGTGAAGAGCAAGCCGGCTCAAGTTTCGATATCAGCTCTTTAAGTGGGATTGAGAAAGCCGCCATCTTACTGTTAAGTTTAAGTGAGCAAGATGCAGCAAGCATCATTCGACACCTCGAACCTAAACAAGTGCAGCGAGTCGGTTCGGCGATGACATCAATGACCGATCTTAACTCGGACAAGGTCGCGGCGGTGCATCGTGCGTTTTTGGAAGAAATCCAAAAATACACATCGATTGGGATGGGAAGCGAAGACTTTGTGCGTAACGCACTGGTGGCGGCGCTGGGTGAAGACAAAGCTAATAACTTGGTTGACCAAATCTTGCTTGGCAGTGGCTCCAAAGGCTTAGACTCACTCAAATGGATGGATCCGCGTCAAGTCGCCAGCATCATCATCAACGAGCACCCGCAGATTCAAACTATCGTGCTGTCATACTTAGATCCTGAACATTCGGCAGAAATTCTCTCCCAGTTTGTTGAGCGTGACCGGCTCGATCTGATGATGCGGATCGCCAACTTAGAAGAAGTCCAGCCAGCGGCATTACACGAACTAAACGAAATCATGGAGAAGCAGTTTGCTGGCCAAGCGGGTGCTCAAGCCGCCAAAATTGGTGGCTTAAAAGCGGCTGCCGAAATCATGAACTACATGGACAACAGTGTAGAAGGTGTCTTAATGGACTCCATTCGTGATCAGGACGAAGAGATGGCATCACAAATCCAAGACTTGATGTTTGTCTTTGACAACTTAATTGATGTGGATGACCGCGGTATACAGACCCTATTGCGCGATGTGCCGCAAGAAGTGCTGCAAAAAGCACTTAAGGGAGCGGAAGATAATTTACGCGAGAAAATCTATCGCAACATGTCTAAACGTGCGGCCGAAATGCTGCAAGATGATATTGAAGCCATGGGGCCAATTCGTGTCTCCGATGTTGAAGGGGCACAAAAAGAAATCCTTTCCGTTGCGCGTCGCCTTGCCGATGCCGGTGAGCTGATGCTCACTGGTGGCGGCGGTGATGAGTTTGTATAAGTTGCTTTTCTTTCGCGTAGAGGTTGTCGATGAGTTTAGATAAACGCCGTGGCTATATTCGTGCCAACGAAGCTGACGCCGAAACGATCGATCGTTGGACACTGCCGCCTTATGGCGATCGAGATAATCTGCCCAAAGATACTGCGCTCAATTATGATCCGAGCTGGGAGCCAGAAGCGGATACTGACGTTGAAGAAAGTGAGCCGGCCCCAGAGCCATTAACGGCCGATGCCCTAGAAGCGATTCGGCAACGAGGTTATGACGAAGGCTATGAAGAAGGCAAACAACTCGGGCATCAAGAAGGGCTAGAGGGTGGCCTAGAAGAAGGGCACGAAAAAGGGTTCGAAGAAGGCAAAAAGGCAGGGTATGAGCAGGGTGTTGAAGAGGGAAAAGCATTAATTGAGACGCGCTGTCAGCATCTTGACACCATTCTTAATCAGCTCAGTCATCCATTGGAGAAGCTTGATATAGACGTCGAACAGCAACTTTTGGTAATGGTCCAAGCATTGACTAAGTCGCTGACCGGCGTGGAGTTAGAAACCAATCCGCAGGTCATTTTACAGACATTACGCGCATCGATAGCTGCACTCCCCGTGGCGGATCATCCCGTCACAGCCGCGTTACATCCTGATGATTATGCCGTGGTCACCGAAGCCTACGACGACGCCATGTTAGCCTCACGGGATTGGACGTTACAATCAGAGCCCGCGTTAGCGCGTGGTGATGTACATGTGAAATCGAAAGATTCTGTGGTTGATTATCAATACAGTGAACGGGTGGACGCGTTGCTCCGCGAGTTTCAAGGGAAAAACCAGTCACGGCAATCAGTGCCATCCCAGTCTTCCACGTCTGGCGCTGACGATCCCAGTGTTAATACGTCCAATACTGAAACCGATACGCTCAAGTCGTCGGCGCAACCGTCGTCAGACGCAGCGGCACAAGCGCAAGAGCAAGCGCAAGCAAAACCTCATGCTTCATCCTCCTCATCCAGCGATGATGACGGCGTGTCGTCATGAGTCAGCTGGCTGAGCGCTTAAAGCGGTGTCAATTAGATAACCTTGCGCCAAAACCCGTGGCATCCGGAAAATTGGTACGAATGGTCGGCTTAACGCTCGAAGCGATCGGCTGCCGGGCGCCCATCGGTTCTGTTTGTGCGGTCGAGACCTTAAATGGAACCATCGAAGCGGAAGTGGTGGGGTTTGCCGGAGAGTTGTTGTACTTGATGCCAAATGAACAAGTCTCTGGGGTACTCCCGGGTGCACGCGTGACGCCTTTATCTGAACGTAGCCAACTTTCCGTAGGCATGGAGCTGCTTGGCCGTGTTATCGACGGTATGGGAAACCCACTGGATGGCAAAGGGGATATCTACACTGATAAGCAGGCCAGTTTAGAAGGTACTCCCATCAACCCATTAGCGAGACAGCCAATTAGAGAACCCCTCGATGTGGGGATTAAAGCGATTAACGGTCTGCTTACTGTCGGTAAAGGGCAGCGAATTGGGTTGTTTGCCGGCTCTGGTGTGGGTAAATCCGTAACGCTTGGGATGATGACACGTGGCACCACGGCACAAGTTGTGGTTGTGGGGCTGATTGGCGAACGTGGCCGAGAAGTAAAAGAATTTATCGATGATATCTTAGGGGAGGAGGGCCGGGCCCGTGCCGTCGTTATCGCCGCCCCTGCTGATTCATCGCCGCTTGTGCGCTTAAAAGGCTGCCAAACGGCACTAACGATCGCTGAGTATTTTCGCGATCTTGGGTTGGATGTGCTTTTGCTGATGGACTCATTAACACGTTTTGCTCAGGCACAACGTGAGATCGCATTATCCGTGGGTGAACCTCCCGCGACCAAAGGCTACCCACCCTCGGTATTTGCCCGTTTACCCTCATTAGTCGAGCGTGCAGGAAATGGTGCTGTCGGGCAGGGCTCGATCACGGCATTTTTTACTGTATTGACCGAAGGTGATGACTTACAAGATCCAATTGCCGACGCTGCACGCGCCATTCTTGATGGTCACATCGTGTTATCTCGCGAATTGGCGGATGGTGGGCATTATCCGGCGATTGATGTCGAACGCTCGGTAAGCCGTGTGATGCCGAATATTACCAGTGACGAGCAAATCTTGATGTCGAAAGCGGTGCGGCAAGTGTTGTCCGTTTGCCGCAAAAACCAAGACTTGGTCTCAATTGGCGCGTACAAGCCAGGCAGTGATGCAGCCGTGGACCAAGCCTTTCACCTGAAGCCAAAACTGGATAATTATTTGCAACAAGGGATGAAAGAGGTGGTCCCTTTCGATATGTGCGTCAATATGTTGCGCTCAACCTTGCAAGGATAATTTATGGCTGACCATGCACTGCATTTATTGTTAGAAAAGGCCCAAGAAGATGAAAAGCAGGCGCAACTTAGCGTCAGTGAAGCCCAGCAAGCATTAGATGGCTATTATCACCAGCTCGAGCAAATTGAGCAGTATCGTCTGGAATATTGCCGACAAATGTCTGACCGGGGTCAGTCAGGGCTCTCTGCCAGCGCGTTTGGCCATCTTAATAAATTTATCGTCCAGCTTGATGAAACCTTGGCAAAGCAACGAGGTGCTGAGCATCAGTTTAAGGATCATTTAGAACAGTGCCGTCAAGCATGGCAACAAACACGCCAACACCGGCAGTCTCTCGAGTGGTTAATCGAAAAGCGAGCGCGAGAAGAAGCGGAACGTGCTCATTATCAAGAACAGCGTCAAATGGATGAAATGGCAGCAATTATTGCACGCCGACGTCCCTCTCCCTTTTCCTAAGAATAAAATGGCGCGATAATTGCTTTATCATTACCGACATGCCAGCACATTGAGGCTCGGTTTAAAGGATAACCATAAGGTAATGACGAGAAACTTATGACGCAGTCTACGCTGACGCTTTCCAATCTCTCACCTAAAACCCCTCCCGCGACCAATGACGGTGCGACAGGCGAGGTAAAAGGTGATAAAAATACCGGCTTTTTAGCGGCGTTGCGCCAGTCCATTGATGGCAAGGGTGAGCAAGGCGACATACCGATTAAACTGACCCAAGATGGCAAGACTTTACTGGTTGATGGTCAGGCAATTGATGCCGAGGCGATGCTTGCTGATGGCATGTTTAGCGAAGCGGAAATGGCCGAAATTGCCGATATGACAGCCATGGAAGAGAGCCAAGCACTGCTGATGCGACTGAATCAAGCGGCAGCCATGCTTAATGGCAAATCTTTGCCTACTGCCGACGCTGATCCCTTATCTGCCAGTGCGGATGCGGTATCAGCACAGACGCTAAACGTGACGCAATCTGATGACGATGAGAGTGTGCAGATAGACGGTGATAACACAGAAGGGGTGATCGGCAGACAAGCGTTATTGACTGAGCTGGCCAAAAACTTGCCGGAGGGTGTGTCACCCGAAAAAGTACTCGATCAGTTATCGCCGGATCAGTTGGCGGCGTTGGCAAGTCAAGTAAGAGCGACGCAATCACTTGACGCTGAGAGTGCTGCACATCGCAAAGATAACGCGCTTGAATCGGATGGAAGCGCGATAAAATGGTCAACCGCCAAAGCGCAACAAGAGACAGATAATCCAGCATCTCTAAGCAAAGAGAAGGAAACGCTGGCGAAAGAAGGGAGCGGGAAAGAGAGCCTGCTAAAAGAGGGCCCCCTGAAAGAGAGCGTCACAAAAGAAGGCGCGACACTATTAAAGAGTAGCGAGCTGACCGATAAAACGCGTCATGATACAAAATCAGCCGCCAACCCCAATGCCAATCCAGCGTCGTTATTAGCAGGAAAAATGGGCCAGTCGGATGACCTCAGCAAAGCCGCATTAAAAGCGATGGCAGAGCAAGCGGGTCAAGCGGACACCGCATTGACAAGTGGCAGTGCTTCTAGCGCAGCAGAGGGAGCCACACGCCATGAAAACTTAGCGCAACAATTGGCCAGTGGTTTAGGGTTGTCGTCGGCCCAGTCCGCCACGGCACGACAAGATATGCAAGCAGCGCAGAGTGCACAGGCGCCCCTCCCGCTCGGACAAACGCCCACAGAAGCTGGTGCTGCCTTGACGGAGCGTATTAACATCATGCTGTCAAAAAACCTCAAGCAGGTTGATATTCGGCTTGATCCTCCTGAGCTAGGGCGAATGCAAATTAAGTTGGGAATGAACAACGATCAAGCGACGGTTCACATTACAGTCGCCAACCAGCAAGCGCGAGACGCGGTTGAACAAGCAATGCCGCGGCTTCGTGATATGCTACAGCAACAAGGCTTACAGTTGGCTCAAGGATCCGTTCAGCAGCAAGACAGTGGCGCGCAACAAATGGCTTCAGGACAACAAAATCATGCTGGGGCAGGGTCGTCAGGCGGCTCACCTCTTGGATTAACGACCGGTGAGGACAATGATGACGCGATGTTAGCAGGGCACGCGTTAAACGTTTCACACAATGATCGCGCTGTCGATTACTATGCTTGATCAAAACGCACCAATAATGAGGAGCATGAATAGCCATGGCAAATGACAACGCAACCTCGGAACAAGGCGGGGGCAAGAAAAAGCTCATCATTATCATTGTTGCTGCTGTGGTGTTATTGGCGGCCGTAGGCGGTGGGGCTTTTTTCTTTTTATCGGGTGACGATAAAAGCCAAGACGATATTGTCTTGGAGGAAGAAAATAACACGCTTCCGGCCATTTATGTCACTCTACCTCAGCCGTTTGTCTTTAACGTGACTGGTGATGAACAACAACGGCTGGTGCAAGTGAATGCACAATTATTGGTGCGTGGTAGCGAGAGAGAAGCGCTAGCGAAGGAAAATTTGCCGCTGGTAGAACACGCGTTACTCAATACCTTTGGTGCTGCCACAGTTGAGCAACTGCGGACCCCTCAAGGTCAGCTAGAAGTCCGACGCCAATCCGCCGAGAATGTGCGCGCGGCTTTAATTAAAGTAACGGGTGAGCCGGTGGTAGAGCGGGTTCTCTTCACTGGGTTTGTGATGCAATAGGTGATGACGTGACTGACTTACTCAGCCAAGACGAGATTGACGCGCTCCTTCACGGCGTTGACGACGTCGATGACGACGATAATGAGCCCGAGGTTGGAGAAGATGGGACGGTCTCCTTCGACTTCTCGTCACAAGATAGAATTGTGCGCGGGCGCATGCCGACGCTCGAGCTTATCAATGAGCGTTTTGCGCGTCACATGCGCATCAGCTTGTTCAATATGCTGCGGAAAACCGCCGAAGTTTCGATAAACGGCGTGCAGATGATGAAGTTTGGCGAGTACCAAAACACGTTATACGTTCCGACCAGTTTAAACATGGTACGGTTTCGTCCACTAAAAGGGACGAGCTTAATCACTATGGAGGCCCGACTGGTCTTTATTTTGGTTGAAAACTTCTTTGGTGGCGATGGCCGATTTCATGCCCGGATCGAAGGGCGCGAATTTACTCCAACCGAACGACGCGTCATACAGATGCTGCTGAAGCTGATGTTTGAGGATTATAAAGACGCGTGGGCCCCTGTTATGGAAGTGGCCTTTGAGTATCTTGATTCGGAAGTCAACCCAGCGATGGCAAACATTGTCAGTCCATCGGAAGTGATTGTGGTCAGTTCATTCCACATCGAACTGGATGGCGGGGGCGGTGACATTCATATGGTCATGCCTTATTCGATGCTGGAGCCAATCCGTGAGCTCCTCGACGCCGGGGTACAAAGTGACAAGATGGATACCGACGTGCGCTGGAGTAAAGCGCTACGTGATGAAATCTTGGACGTGAATGTGGAACTCAGTGCAAAATTACTCGATGTGACCTTATCGTTGCGCGATTTGATGGAGTTACAAAAAGGGGATGTGATCCCGGTTGATATGCCAGATGCGTGTACGGTTTTTGTGGAAGACTTGCCAACCTATCGAGCGAAAATGGGCCAGTCTAACGATAAACTGGCACTGAAAATTGTTGAAAAACTAAAACGACCTGATATGGCGAAGTCTGATATTTCGCTATTACAGGATAAACCTGAGCTACTCGATGATCTCGAGGAAGATTTACCGATTGATGGTAAACAAGGTAAAACTCAGTGAATAAGACCAGTAAACAGGGGTAAGACGTCATGGATCAAAATGATGTAGATGATGATTGGGCTGCTGCCCTGGCTGAGCAGTCTGATTCGGAAGGATCAGATGATGTACAAGCGGCACCATTGGATGAGCTCACTGACGACAGTGAGAAGCAACTGGGCGCGGATGAACAACGTAAGCTCGATGCGATTCTCGATATTCCGGTGACCATTTCGATGGAAGTGGGACACACCCAGATTAATATTCGGAATCTTCTCCAGCTTAACCAAGGCTCGGTGGTTGAACTCGACCGTCTCGCCGGTGAATCGCTCGATGTTCTGGTGAACGGTACCTTGATCGCCCACGGTGAAGTGGTGGTGGTTAACGATAAATTTGGTATTCGTCTTACCGATGTCATCAGTCAAACTGAGCGAATTAAGAAGTTACGATAAGATGATCGTGAACCGACGCGTTTGGGGAATATTGTTGGTGCCGATGCCCGCTTGGGCAGCGGCGCCAGATGTAAGCATAGTGACAATGCTGTTGTCTCTCGGGCTGGTATTGGCATTAATCTTTGGGTTAGCGTGGCTATTACGTCGGCTTAAGCTCCCTGGCTTGGCGCAGCAAAGCAATGGGATCAAAATTGTCAGTCAATTAGCCATTGGCCAAAAAGAGCGGATATTAGTTGTGGACGTGCATGGAGAGCAACTTGTCATCGGTGTTACAGCTTCTCAGGTGCAGCTATTAAAAGCGCTAGATAATCCGGTGCCCACAACAGCGCCGACTTCGCCAGACTCTCACTCTCGCTTTGCAAATCAGCTTAGCCAACTATTGAATCGAAAATGACGATACGCACGCTATTGGCAGCCTGGGTTCTGGTGGTGGCCACTTTGATGACACCGTTTGCTTTCGCCGAGCAAGAAGCCACGCCCGCCCAGGAAAGCATCACAACCGAGTCACTGAATGATAGCGGTGAAGCGGTTCGCCTGGAAACGCAGCGCAATACCGGAGGCGGGATCCCTGCGGTGACCATGCGAGTCAATCCGGATGGTAGCGAAGACTACTCAGTGACCTTACAAATTTTAGCGCTGATGACCGCGTTGGGGTTTTTGCCAGCGGTCGTCATTTTAATGACGTCCTTTACCCGCATTGTGGTGGTGATGGCGATCCTTCGCCAAGCGATGGGGTTACAGCAAACGCCGTCCAATCAAGTCATTATTGGCATCGCCATGTTTTTGACCTTGTTCATTATGTCGCCGGTGATCGATAAAATGAATACAGAGGCGGTACAGCCGTATATCAATGAGCAGATGACAGCGCGTGAGGCCTTCACTCGGGTGCAAGTGCCACTACGAGAGTTTATGCTTAGGCAAACCCGTGTCAAAGATTTGGAAACCTTTGTCAATATGTCGGGCGCTCAAGTTGACGAGCCAGAGCAGGTGCCAATGACCGTACTGATCCCCGCATTTGTGACATCAGAACTGAAAACCGCGTTCCAAATTGGATTCATGCTGTTCTTACCGTTTTTGGTGATTGACTTGGTGGTAGCGTCGGTATTGATGGCGATGGGTATGATGATGTTGTCGCCCATGATAGTGTCATTACCGTTTAAATTAATGCTCTTCGTGTTGGTTGATGGGTGGAATTTGATCCTTTCTACCCTCGCCGCCAGTTTTGGCTAAAGGAGGCAGCAATGGCCCCGGAAGCGTTTGTTGAACTGTTCCAGGATGCGCTTTACCTGGTACTACTGTTAGTGTCTGCGATTGTCGTGCCGGGTTTGTTAGTCGGTTTGATCGTCGCTGTATTCCAAGCGGCAACCTCGATCAACGAGCAGACACTCAGTTTTCTTCCCCGTTTAATTGCGACGTTTATTGCGCTGATGTTTTTTGGTCATTGGATGACACGGATGTTGATGGAATATTTTTATCGTTTGATTGATCACATCCCAACCATTCTGTACTGACGGAAAGGCATATGGAATATCCGGCCTCGGTGATTTTATCTTGGATGGCTAACTACTTTTGGCCGTTTACACGCATCTCATCGATGATGATGGCGATGACGTTTTTTGGTGCCCGTTTCGTGCCTACCCGGATCCGTTTATACCTTTCTCTTGCGATTACCTTTGCGGTCATGCCTGCACTTCCTGCGGTGCCAGAGGACATCGAGTTAGTGTCATTTGCCGGATTTATGGTGCTCGCGCAGCAAGTCGTGATTGGCGTTGCGATGGGGCTAGTCACGCAGTTCATTACCCAAACCTTCGTCATCCTCGGCCAGATCTTAGGGATGCAATCAAGTTTGGGTTTTGCGTCAATGGTGGATCCAGCCAACGGTCAAAACACGCCACTATTGGGTCAGTTTTATCTCTTCTTGGCCGTTATGTTATTTCTTTCCACCGATGGCCACTTGAAAATGCTTAACCTAGTGGTAATGAGCTTTGAGACGCTCCCCATTGGCGAGATGATAGGGGCCGCAGATTATCGCAGCCTCGCAGCATGGTTTGGGATCATGTTCGAGGTCGCATTGAGTATGTCGCTGGCGGGTGTCATTGCTTTGTTAGTGGTCAATTTGTCTTTTGGTGTGATGACCCGAGCGGCGCCACAACTTAATATTTTCTCACTTGGCTTTGCATTTGCATTGTTGATGGGGTTGTTGATCAGTTGGTACTTACTGTCCGGTATGTTGACGCACTACAACAACCATTGGCAAACCGGGCTCAATCAAATTTGCTCCCTTATCCGGCTGAATTGCGAGTTTAACTAATGGCAGAAAGTGACGGTCAGGAAAGAACAGAAGACGCCACACCCCGAAGGCAGGAGCAGGCGCGGGAAAAGGGCCAAGTACCGCGCTCAAGAGAATTAGCGTCAGTGGCTGTTCTGGTGGTGGGTGCCGTCAGTTTAATGTGGTTTGGACAAGCGTTGGGCGAAGCGTTAATGGCGCTGATGACGCGCTTGTTTTCACTTTCGCGTGCTGAAATCTTCGATAGCTCAGAGCTGATGCTGGTGGTCGTTGGTGAGCTACTGCATCTAATATTGCCCTTAGGCTTGATCCTTGTGGTGTTATTTATCTCCGGCCTCGTCGGCGCAGCAGGTTTGGGAGGTGTCAGCTTCTCTTGGGAAGCCGCGCGGCCCAAATTATCAAAAATGAGCCCGATTTCTGGCTTCAAGCGTATGTTTGGTACCCAAGGGCTCGTCGAGCTGTTGAAGTCAGTGTTGAAAGTCTTACTCGTCGCCGGCGTTGCGACCTATTTGGTCTATATCAACTTAGAAGAGTTTTTTGAGCTGACGATCGATACCTTCCCCAGCAATCTTTATCACGCGTTAAATATTTTATTGGACTTTGTGTTGTTGGTCTGTTGTTCACTGTTGGTGGTGGTGGTGATTGATGTGCCATTCCAAATTTGGCAACACAATGAGCAGCTGAAAATGACTAAACAAGAGGTCAAAGATGAGCACAAAGAGACCGAAGGTAGCCCTGAAGTTAAAGGGCGTATTCGCATGCTGCAACGGGAAATGGCGCAACGTCGGATGATGGCCGATGTGCCTCAAGCTGATGTTGTGGTCACTAACCCTGAGCACTATTCGGTGGCGTTACGCTACAACAGCGACATGGATAGTGCGCCGGTTGTGATAGCCAAAGGCTCTGATTTTACCGCACTGAAGATTCGTGAAATTGCAGCAGAATATGATGTTGCCATTGTACCTGCACCACCGCTAGCACGCGCGCTGTATTTCAGTACCGAGCTAGAGCAGCAGATCCCAGACGGTTTGTTTACTGCCGTTGCTCAGGTGTTAGCGTATGTCTTCCAGCTCAAGCAATACAAAAAAGGCCGAGGCCGGCGGCCCACGCGCCCAGATGATACCTACTTACCCATCCCTACCGATTTGAAACACGATTAACCATGGTGTCATCGTACGCGTGAACGAAGTCCCGCTATCGAGTTGCTTGTCGGTGTTTTTTGGCTGGTAGACGCGCCAAAAAGCTGACACATTATCCGCTTTTTCTGGCGTAAAAATTGCTTGCCTTGCACTCTCGTTTTATTTCCGCGTGGCAACTGGCCCACGTTCACCAATCATGGACTTAAACGCCTGACATGTTAAAAGCCAAGTGGCGATTGCCATTTTCTGACAAGGTACCTTACCACCGCTTGGGTGCGATGCCGGCGATCGGCGCACCGGTACTGGTATTGGCCACCTTAGCGATGGTGGTGCTGCCTGTACCGCCGATGCTGCTCGACTTAATGTTTTCTTTCAACATTGCCTTGTCGTTGATTGTATTGCTGGTCACTATTTATACCCGCCGCCCTCTTGAATTTGCTGCCTTCCCCGCGGTGTTGTTAATTGCAACCTTGATGAGACTAGCACTTAATGTTGCCTCTACCCGGGTGGTTTTGCTTTATGGTCACGAGGGCCCCGATGCAGCCGGTCAGGTCATTGGTGCATTTGGGTCAGTCGTGATTGGTGGCAACTACGCTGTCGGTTTGGTCGTCTTCCTGATTTTGATGATCATTAACTTTATGGTTGTCACCAAAGGCGCAGGCCGGATTTCCGAGGTCACGGCGCGTTTTACCTTGGATGCGTTGCCCGGTAAGCAAATGGCCATTGATGCCGACTTGAACGCAGGGTTAATCGATCAAGAGCAAGCGCGTGCTCGGCGCCAAGAAGTGACGCAAGAGGCTGACTTCTATGGCTCGATGGATGGTGCGTCCAAATTTGTTAAAGGCGATGCGATTGCCGGGATCTTGATTCTTTTCATCAACATTGTTGGTGGGCTGTCTATCGGTATGGGCCAACATGATTTAGGATTTTCAGACGCGATAGAAGTGTATACCTTGCTCACCATTGGTGACGGTCTTGTCGCGCAAATCCCTTCATTGCTGTTATCCATTGGTGCCGCCATTATGGTGACGCGTCAAAATACCGATGAGGATATGGGACAGCAGGTGGTGTTCCAGCTGTTTGATAATCCACGTGCCCTCATGATTGCCACCGGTATTCTGACGATCATGGGCGTGGTGCCTGGTATGCCACACCTGCCTTTTCTATTTTTGGCGTTGGCTTGTGGTGGGCTGGCATATTGGAAATACCAGCAGTATCAAAAAGCACAACAAGCGCCAGAGCAGTCTGATGTCCCTGATGCAGCCCCTCCGGCACCAAAAGAGCTGTCCTGGGATGATGTTCAACCGGTTGATGTCATTGGCCTCGAAGTGGGCTATCGGCTCATCGCTATGGTCGACCGAGACCAAGGGGGCGAATTGTTAGATCGAGTGAAAGGGGTGCGTAAAAAACTCTCGCAAGACTTTGGCTTTTTAATCCCGCCCGTACACATTCGCGATAACCTAGAGTTACCACCGCATAACTACCGCATTACGTTAATGGGCGTCGCGGTCGGTGAAGCAGAGGTACACCCCCAACATGAATTAGCAATTAATCCAGGCCAAGTGTTCGGACCCATTGACGGTGAACCGACTCAAGACCCGGCGTTTGGCTTAGAGGCCGTCTGGATAGAGCCGAGCCAGCGCGAGCACGCGCAAGCCTTAGGCTACACAGTGGTTGATTCAGCAACGGTACTGGCGACACACCTGAGCCAAATGCTCACCAATAATGCCGAGCGACTACTCGGCCATGAAGAAGCGCAGAACTTGATAGATATGCTGGGTAAACAAGTTCCTCGTTTGGTGGAAGGGCTTATTCCCGATCAGATCCCACTGAGCGTGTTAGTCAAAGTGCTCCAGAACTTGCTCAGTGAAGCGATTCCTATCCGTGATATCCGCACCATTGTGCAGACCATGGCGGAGTACACAGGAAAGAGTCAAGATCCCGACATCCTAACGGCAGCAGTGCGGATTGCTCTGCGTCGCTTGATTGTCCAAGAAATCAATGGCAGCGCGCCTGAGCTACCGGTTATCACCCTTGTTCCTGAACTGGAACAGATGTTGCATAAAACAATGCAGGCGTCCGGTGGGGAGTCAACAGGCATAGAACCTGGTCTTGCTGAGCGGTTACAGTCTTCACTGGCTGAAGCAACTCAGCAGCAAGAACTACAAGGTGAGCCTGCGGTATTGCTGACATCGGGTGTGTTGAGAGCCACGCTCGCAAAATTTGTCAAGAATACGATTCCGACGTTACGTGTGTTGTCTTACCAGGAAGTACCGGACGAAAAACAAATTCGTATCGTTAATGCGGTTGGCAACAATTAACCTCGTTTATGAGTAGGGCCGTGCTTTGAAAATAAAACGTTTTTTTGCAAAAGATATGAGAGCTGCGCTGAGCCAAGTGAAAGAAGAGCTGGGCGCGGATGCCGTTATCATGTCTAACAAAAAAGTGACAGGTGGCGTAGAGATTGTCGCGGCTGTGGATGCAGACACTGAGCCGATGCCGGATAAGCCTGCTCCTAAGGCGCAGCAGCAGTCGGCAAACGCCTATTCACAGGCACATCGGCAATTGGCTGATGATCAAGTTCAATTGCGCCAGCGTCAGCAAAGCCACGCGCGTCAAAATGGGCAAAGCAAGCGACCGCCTCGCTTTTCTGCGATGCTTGATGAGTATCGGGAACAATCACAGCCAACTGAACCCGAAACCGAAGCTGACTCGCTCACTGCCTTGCTACAGCGTCAGCAAAAGCAATCAGGTCACGGTTCGCGCCCCCAACCTCCAACTGACGCGCGTCAGTCGGCACTGGGTCGTGGCTATGAGCCTCGTCGCCAGTTAAAGAGCAATGGTCGCTCAGGTTGGCAAGATGCATCACCAGCGCCCCGTTCATCGCCCGCTAAACCGCAGCTCGATCCGTCCCGGTTTGAAGGACGGCAATCGCAAGCCTCGGATAAAGAAATTGATGCCATGCGTCAAGAAATGGCCTCGATTCGAAGCTTACTTGAACACCAGTTATCGGGGTTGATGTGGCAAGAGGTGGAACGTCGAGAGCCATTAAGAGCGATGCTAATCAAACGCTTAGAGCGGATGGGGCTATCCTCTGAACTGGCCGATCAACTGGCGTGTTATATCCCAGAAGAAACGCCGCCGAATGAGGCGTGGCAAGCGCTGTTAGATTTGGTGGCTGATCAAGTGATTACGGTTGATGAGAACATGCTAGAAACCGGGGGCGTGATTGCCTTGCTTGGTCCTACAGGAGTGGGGAAAACGACCACCATTGCTAAGTTAGCTGCGCGCGCCGCGATGGAATTTGGCCCTGAGGATATTGCCTTAGTCACCACGGACACCTTCCGTATCGGTGCCCATGAGCAACTCGCCACGTATGGGCGAATCCTTGGCTGTCCCGTTAAAGTCGCTAAAGATGCGGATGAGCTTGCCGATATCCTCTATCAACTGCGTCATAGACGCTTGATATTGCTAGATACCGCTGGAATGGGACAGCGTGATCTTCGGTTGTCGGAGCAACTGGATACCCTGATGCAAAACAGTGGCTCACATATCCGTAGCTTGCTGGTGTTGCCTGCGACATCGCAGCGCCGCGTATTGCAAGAAACCATCGAACACTTTCGCCGTATCCCTTTATCGGGATGTGTACTGACCAAGCTAGATGAGTCGCTCAGCCTCGGTGAATTATTGTGTGTCACCATCGAAAATGCCTTGCCTGTGGCCTACTTGGCCGATGGGCAACGTGTGCCGGAAGATATCCGCCAAGCCACGGGACAATTTCTGGTGGTAAAAGCCAGTGAAATGTTGGAGTCAGGCACGGATCAGCACAATCACTTCTGGAGCAGCGATGTCCCAGAGTCGAATGGGGCGGACTTTTATGATTGAGACAACCATGCAAGATCAAGCAAGCGGCCTTCGCCGTTTAACCAATCCGTCACGTACCAAGGTTATTACCGTAACCGGGGGGAAAGGTGGCGTAGGAAAAACTAACGTTACGTTAGGGATGGCCGCGTCCATGGCTCGTCAGGGCAAAAAAGTGATGGTGCTTGACGCCGACCTTGGCCTCGCCAATGTAGACGTATTACTTGGATTGCGGGCGGGTAAAAACCTATCGCATGTTCTCCAAGGTGCCTGTGACCTCAAAGATATTATTCTGGAAGGGCCGCATGGTATGAAAATCGTCCCCGCTTCGTCTGGCCTTCAAGGCATGACAGAGCTGACACCCGCCCAACATGCTGGTTTAATTCGTGCTTTTGGTACACTCGAAGAAGAGGTTGATGTACTCTTAGTGGATACGGCGGCGGGTATTTCTGATATGGTATTGAGCTTCTCGCGCGCGGCACAAGATGTCGTCATTGTGGTCTGTGATGAGCCCACGTCGATTACTGATGCGTATGCGTTGATTAAACTATTAAGCCGAGAACACGGGGTGACGCGCTTCAAAGTTGTCGCAAATATGGTCAGAAGCTACCGTGAAGGGCGAGACTTGTTCACAAAATTAACGCGAGTCACTGAACGTTTTCTCAATGCTAATCTAGAATTAGTAGCATGTATTCCCGTGGACGAAAGGGTGAGGCAAGCCGTGAGAAAACAAAAAGTTGTCATTGACGCATTTCCTCGCTCCCCCGCATCATTAGCCATGAATGCGCTCGCAAATAAAGCGCTGACATGGCCGGTACCACGTAATCCGGGAGGCCATCTGGAGTTTTTCGTTGAGCGATTGCTGATCAAAAATGATGACGCAGGAGAGTTAGTTCGTGAATAAAGCGCTCACGTATAGCCGCGTAGGGGTAGATCGCCAAGCGGTACTTGAGCGTTATTCGAGTTTGGTTAAGCGCATCGCGCATCATTTGATGGGGCGCTTACCACCGAGCGTTCAAGTAGAAGATTTAATCCAAGCTGGCATGGTGGGTCTTCTTGAGGCGCAGCAAAATTATGACCCGTCAAAGGGCGCAAGTTTTGAAACTTATGCTGGTATTCGTATTCGCGGTGCTATGCTGGATGATATGCGCCGCGGTGATTGGGTTCCACGGTCTGTCCACAAGGCGAGTCGAACGATCAGTGATGGCATTGCATCGTTAGAGAAAACCTTAGGGCGAGACCCAACTGATGTGGAGGTGGCAGAAAAGCTCGATATGAGTTTGGATCAATACCATCAGGCGCTTAACGACGTAAGCTGTGGGCGTTTAATCGGTATGGATGATCTAGGTGTCTCTGAAGATGCATTCACAACGGAGAGTCACCGTAACGACAACACTCCCTTTCAGGGCGTTGCGGAAGATAGTTTCAAGGCCGCATTAGCGGGCGCGATCAAAAGTCTTCCTGAAAGAGAGGCACTGGTTCTATCTCTCTATTATGATGAGGAATTAAACCTTAAAGAGATAGGCGCTGTGATAGGGGTCAGCGAATCCCGGGTCTGTCAGATTCAAAGTCAGGCTACGCAACGTTTGAGAGCCAAGCTAACCGCTTGGCATAGTGAGTAACTGTTTCGACAATAAAACGAGACCTCACCGGAGGCAACCTTGGATAAAAACATGAAAATTCTCGTTGTTGATGATTTTTCAACAATGCGCCGTATCGTAAAGAATCTTCTTCGTGACTTGGGTTTCAACAATACCGTTGAAGCAGATGACGGCTTAACCGCGCTGCCAATCCTTAAAAAAGGCGGTATTGATTTTGTCGTGACCGATTGGAATATGCCGGGCATGCAAGGGATTGACCTGCTTAAAGAGATCCGCAAAGACGATGAACTTAAGCACCTTCCTATATTGATGATCACCGCCGAAGCGAAACGCGAGCAGATTGTAGAAGCCGCGCAAGCTGGCGTGAACGGTTATATTGTAAAACCTTTTACTGCCGCAACGTTGAAAGAGAAGCTCGATAAGATCTTCGAGCGCATGTAATCAGTAACGCGCACAGTTAAAAGGAACCGTCATGATCAACCTGGACCAAGCGAAACAATTGGTCGCGTATCTTGAGAGTGGAGAGCAAGATAACGCTAACACGCTTCTGACTGAGATAGCGAAAGAAGCACGTGACCCGCTGTTTAATGAAGTGGGTAAGTTGACCCGCCAATTACATGATTCTATTACTGACTTTCGCTTGGATCCCAGAGTAAGTGATTTGGCGAATGTCGATATACCTGATGCTCGCGATCGGCTTACGTATGTGATGCAGAAAACCGAATTAGCGGCAAACAAAACCATGGACGCGGTCGAGCGTACCATGCCGATTGCCAGTGATTTGCAAGACAATCTGCAAGCGGTACGGCCTAATTGGAACAGCTTGATGCGGGGCGACATTGCTTTGGATGAGTTTAAGCCATTGTGTCACAGCATTGAGGGTCTATTGACTCAGGTTGAGGGGGGGGCAACAGAACTGCATGCTCACCTTACTGAAATATTAATGGCACAAGATTTTCAGGACTTAACGGGGCAGGTAATTCGACGTGTTATTGAATTAGTGCAGGAAGTGGAACAGCAACTGGTTGAAATACTGACTGCGTTTGGCATGGATAGCGCTGCAATCGAAGCAGCATCGGCAACACAAGCAGATGATACCACCAGTAAATCAGCCCCTGAGGGTCCTGTGATTCATCCCGAAGAGCGTGATGACGTGGTTCACAACCAAGATGATGTTGACGACTTATTATCGAGTTTGGGTTTTTAGAGGTGCGCTATGAGCTTTGAGATGGATGAAGAAATCCTTCAGGACTTTTTGATTGAAGCGGGGGAAATCCTCGAACAAATGTCTGAGCAATTGGTCGATTTGGAGCGTGCCCCTGATGACGCAGACTTATTGAACAGTATCTTCCGAGGGTTCCATACCGTAAAAGGTGGGGCAGGCTTTCTTGGCCTCAATGCCTTAGTTGACACTTGCCATGGTGCCGAAAACGTTTTTGATAATTTGCGTAATCGTGGTCGTGAGTTGACGTCCGACGTGATGGACACCATTTTGCAGGCATTGGATACCGTTAATGACCAATTTTCTGCCGTGCAAAATCGTGAAGAGCCTGTTATCGCAGATCCCACACTGTTGGAAGCGCTTCACCGTTATGCCAAACCGGCAAGCGAAGACGAGGAAGTACCCGCAGAGCCAGAGCCAGAGCCGGAACCTGAGCCAGCACCGACTGCTGAACCAGAGCCGCAAAACGATGCGACACCGGCACAAAACGAAGGTGCGATAAGCGGTGATTCCGTCGATGAAATTACCGAAGATGAATTCGATAAATTGCTCGATCAGCTTCATGGCGAAGGCAAAGCACCGACATCTTCAAATGAATCATCGCCCGCTAAGCCAGAAGTGGTGGAAAGCACCGAAGCGGATAGCGGTGATATCACCGACGATGAATTCGAAAAGTTACTTGACGATCTGCATGGCTCTGGTAAAGGCCCAGCCGCACCGCAGCCAGGCGATGATGCAGCTAAAAACAGTGCTTCAGCACCGAGCCAACCCGCCTCATCGGGTGGTGATGATTTTATTGACGATGATGAATTCGAAAAGCTGCTAGATGATTTGCATGGTAGAGGTAAGGGGCCAGCGGCAGATGCTGAAAAAGCGAAAGCCGATGCAGATAAAGTCGACGCTAAGCCTGAGCCTAAACCGGATCCTGCGCCGGCTAAAAAAGCGAGCAAGCCAGAACCCGCCAAAGAAGCAGCACCTAAAAGTGCGGGGGCAGGAGCAAAAGCGCCTGCCGCTGTAGAGAAAGCACCTGAGAAAAAACCGCCTGCAGCACCACAGCAAGAGCAGACCGTTCGGGTGAATACCTCCACGCTCGACGGCATTATGAATATGGTCGGCGAGCTTGTGTTAGTGCGCAATCGACTCGTCAGCCTGGGTCAAAGCAGCAATGATGAGAGCATGGCCAAAGCGGTTACCAACTTGGATGTGGTCACGGCGGACCTGCAAGGCGCGGTGATGAAAACGCGGATGCAACCGATCAAAAAGGTCTTTGGTCGTTTCCCTCGTGTTGTCCGCGATCTTTCTCGCAGCTTGAAAAAAGAAATTGTCTTGGAAATGCAGGGCGAAGAGACCGATCTCGACAAAAACCTTGTCGAAGCCTTGGCGGATCCTATGGTCCACTTGGTGCGTAACTCGGTTGACCATGGCATTGAAATGCCTGATGAGCGTGAAAAAGCAGGCAAACCACGTGTGGGTACCATTACCTTAAAAGCCTCCCAGGAAGGGGATCATATCTTGCTGACCATCGCCGATGATGGTGGCGGTATGGATGCAGAAAAGCTGAAAAGCATCGCGGTTAACCGTGGGGTGATGGATGCTGAAGCCGCCGCTCGCTTGAGCAACAGTGAGGCATATAATCTTATTTTTGCCCCAGGCTTTTCGACCAAAACAGAAGTGTCCGACATTTCCGGCCGTGGGGTTGGGATGGATGTAGTTAAAACGGGCATCACTAAGCTGAATGGCTCGATCAATATCGACTCTGAGCTGGGCCGAGGCACAGTGCTGGAAATCAAGGTACCGCTCACCCTTGCGATTCTTCCAACCCTCATGGTTGGTGTGGGAGACAACCCGTTTGCTTTCCCACTGTCCAACGTGAGTGAGATCATCAGTTTAGATATGTCCCGAACTAACACGGTTGATGGTCAGCTCACGCTTATTGTTCGAGATAAAGCGATCCCGATTTTCTTCTTGCAAGATTGGTTGTGTAAACGTGCAACGGAGATTGATAAAACCAAAGGGCATGTGGTGATTGTACAAATTGCTCACCAACGTATTGCCTTTGTTGTAGATACCCTATTTGGGCAAGAGGAAGTGGTGATTAAACCGCTTGATGAATTGCTGCAAGGTACACCGGGTATGGCGGGTGCAACCATCACCAGTGATGGTCATATCGCCCTGATTCTGGATGTGCCCAACCTGTTGAAACATTACGCAGGTTAATGAGAGAAAAGGACGCCCATGGCAGTAAAAGTATTGGTGGTAGATGATTCAAGTTTCTTCCGTCGCCGCGTGAGTGAAATAATCAACGCTGATCCAAGAATGGAGGTGATTGATAGTGCGGTGAATGGCAAAGAAGCGGTTGAAAAAACCGCGCAACTTAAGCCAGACGTGATCACTATGGATGTCGAAATGCCGGTGTTAGACGGGATTTCAGCGGTGCGCCAAATCATGGCGCAAACGCCAACACCTATCTTGATGTTCTCATCGCTAACACACGATGGCGCAAAAGCGACGTTAGATGCACTCGAAGCAGGTGCACTCGATTTTCTTCCCAAAAAGTTTGAGGATATCGCGCGTAATCGAGATGAGGCAACGAACTTACTCCAGCAGCGCGTGCTTGAGATCGCGCGTAAGCGCCCGGTCATGCGTCGCGCTACACGTCCGTCACCTGCTTCCGGCTCTGAGCAAACCGTACCACCGACGGGTGGGGTGCGAGCGCCTGCACGTCCGGTGTCTAGACCCACCGCGGGTACGGCGTCTTCAGCAAAAGCGCCGGCAAAATTTGCCGCTTCGGGTAAGCGCTATCAATTAATGGCAATTGGTACCTCAACGGGGGGACCGGTTGCGCTACAAAAGGTACTGACTAAACTGCCAGCGAACTTTCCACTGCCCATTATCTTAATTCAGCATATGCCAGCGACATTTACCGCCGCATTTGCTCAGCGTTTAAATGGCCTGAGTAAGGTAACCGTGGCCGAGGCAAAAGATGGCGATATGCTCAAACCGGGTCATGCTTATCTTGCGCCTGGTGGCATGCAAATGATGGTAGATGGTCGGCCGGGTGCTGCACGTTTAAAAATTCTCGATGGCGGCGAGCGGATGAATTACAAACCCTGTGTGGATGTGACATTTGGCTCGGCGGCAAAAATCTATGGCGATAAAGTCCTATCTATGGTGCTAACAGGCATGGGAGCGGACGGTCGAGAAGGTGCACGCATGCTCAAAAATGCGGGATCGACGATCTGGGCGCAAGATGAAGACAGTTGTGTTGTTTATGGCATGCCGCAAGCGGTCGCCAAAGCGGGCATCTCATCGGAAGACTTGCCACTTGACCGGATTGCCGAGCGCATACTGGTTGAGTTGAATTTAAAATAAGGAGTGGGGCTTGATAGTCTGGAGTATCGCCAACCAAAAGGGCGGTGTTGGTAAGACAACCACCACAGTGACATTAGCAGGATTGATTAGCGAGCGTAAGAAACGTGTCCTGCTGGTGGACACCGACCCGCACGCCTCACTATCGACGTATTTGAATTTTGATTCGGAGCAGCTTCCGGCAAGTTTGTTTGATTTATTCCAATTACAGACCGTGAATAAAGACACGGTCAAACCGATTATTTTAAAGACCCAGTATGAAAACATAGATTTGATCCCCGCTCATATGTCACTGGCAACGTTGGATCGTGTCATGGGTAACCGTGGTGGCATGGGGCTGGTACTAAAGAAGGCGTTGAGCGCACTCTCGGATGACTACGACTATGTATTAATTGATTGCCCGCCCATACTAGGTGTGATGATGGTTAATGCGTTAGCGGCGAGTCATCGAATTTTAATTCCTGTACAAACTGAATTTTTGGCCATGAAAGGGCTGGAGCGAATGATGCGGACGTTACAGATCATGCAAAAATCTCGTAGCTCCAACTTTAATCTCACCATCATTCCTACCATGTACGACAAGCGAACACGCGCCTCGTTAGAAACATTGCAAGAGTTAAAGATTCGCTACAGTGATCAAGTGTGGGCGTCAGCCGTTCCTATTGATACCAAGTTTCGAGATGCGAGCCTCAAACATATGCCAGCGTCTTTCTATGCCAAAAACTGCCGCGGTGTCTTTGCTTACAAAACGCTATTAACCTATTTGGAGCGACTGGAACAGGATGAACAAGCATAACACCCTCTCCAGTGGTCAGGCGCTCGATGACTATTTTGAAGCCCTACTGGATGACTTAGGTGACAGCTCGGAAAGCGATTCCCAATCCGTCACACCCGATTTGGGCGTGACGCGGGTGTCGTCTGCCTCACTGATCGAGGATAATGATCCGACACAGCCGCGCTTGCAGCCCAAGCCACAACCTAGTGCAGCACCGCTGAAGCCCGATCCGGTTGCGTATGCCGAGCCAGAGCGCGATCTGGCAGAAGTTGAGCGTTTGTTAGCTCAGCTTAGAATTGATGAAGAAGCTGAAGTCGACGCGCAAGCGGAAACCTCAACGCAAACGGAGACTGAACGCGCCCAAGACACTGCGACTGAAACAACAGAACCCTTGGTTGAAGAAGCGTCTGAGTCAGTGGTAGACACTTACACCATGGCTGATTGGGGCCTACAAGAAAAAGACGCGATTACGGTAGACGAGTCTGTGCCTGAGGTAGAGACTGCATTCGAGACCGAGACCGAGACCGAGACCGAGACCGAGACCGAGACCGAGACCGAGACCGAGACCGAGACCGAGACCGAGGCCGAGACCGAGACCGAGACCGAGACCGAGACCGACGAAGATATCTCCGTCGAGTCCGAAGCAACGGTATCTACGTCCGACCAAGAAGAAGTGCGTGTTGATGAGGCGTTCAGGACGGAGCAAGCACAACAGGCGGACGTTGACGTCGAGGTTGACACTCAAGCCGGTGAAGAGATTCCTCCCACACAGTGGGAAAATGCTGAAACTGAAGCGGAGTTTCAGGTATTATTTTTTGAGAGTATGGGCGTTACCTATGCCGTGCCACTTGCAGAATTAGGTGGTATTCATCAACTCGGAGACTGTAATCGTTTGATCGGACGACCAGATTGGTATCTAGGATTGCAGACAGAGAAGCAGCAGCAGCTTGATGTCGTTGATACTGCTCGTTGGGTGATGCCAGAAAAACTGGCAGATAATCAGCACAGGGACGACTATAATTATATTGTGATACTGGGGGACAGTAAGTGGGGGTTGGCGTGTGATCAACTCCTAGGCACACAAGCTCTCAGTGGAAAAGCCATTCGCTGGCGAAAACAAGCCGGAAAAAGGCCTTGGCTAGCGGGCATGGTCAAAGAGAAAATGTGTGCTTTGATCCATGTCCCAGCATTTATTGCTATGTTAAATCAGGGGATTGACGCCAAAGCGATGGCGTAATAACTAGTTACACAGCGCGTAAAGAGGAAAATTAATGTCTCAGGTAGCTGAAATTCAAAAAGAAGGCGTCAATGACGAAGTATTGCAGTGGGTTACTTTTCAGCTTGAAGAAGAGACCTACGGCATCAACGTAATGCAGGTGCGTGAGGTATTACGGTATACCGAAATTGCACCGGTCCCTGGCGCCCCTGACTATGTATTGGGTATCATTAATCTGCGTGGTAACGTCGTGACAGTGATCGACACACGCTCTCGCTTTGGTTTAGCCTCTGCCGAGGTCACAGACAATACGCGTGTGATTGTTATTGAAGCAGAAACCCAAGTCATTGGCATTATGGTCGACAGCGTGGCCGAAGTGGTATATCTGAAAACATCAGAAATTGATACCACGCCGAGCGTCGGTACAGAAGAAAGCGCCAAGTTTATTCAAGGCGTAAGCAACCGTAATGGTGAACTACTTATCTTGGTCGATCTCAACAAGTTATTGACCGATGAAGAGTGGAATGAAATGGCCATGCTGTAATGGTTGAGCTGCTGCTTACTTGGTTGCCGGTTGTGGTGACGGTGGTGTTTGCCATCGTCACTTTGTGGCGCTTGGGCGCGGAAAAGCGCGCTCGGGAGCGATTAGAGAACAAGTTGCAGGCGATGGAAACCGTGCTAAAAAGTGCGCGTCAACGCCATGACAGTCTTGCTAAGCAGTTTAATGAATTGCGTGCCGGTAGTATGGGTATGGGTAAAAAGTTGGCGGATTTATCTGCCAATGTCGACGATCTACTGGAAAAGCACGTCGAGCTGGAGATGCACGATTCAGGTAGCCGCTTATACAGCCGTGCGAGCAAAATGGTCGACCTCGGTGCCGATGTCGATGAACTGATGCAAGAATGTGATCTCCCCAAAGCCGAGGCTGAGCTTTTACTGAGTTTACGTAAGCGTCAAGCGGCCAATCAGCAACGCTAGTCTTTATACCTGCGTATTGATTGGCTTATGCTCGTGCCAGCCTGGTGGGGTTTTTCCTTCCAACACCCACGCATAAGCAATCAACTCTGCTATCACTTGGTAAAGAATCGGCGGGATTTCATCCCCCTTTTCAAGCTTTTCTAACCACGCGAGCAGGTGAGCATCTTCGTGAATTAGGCAGCCTTGTTCATTAAGTGCTTCAATGAGTTCATGCGCGAGTTGGTTAGACGCTTTGGCTTGAACCGTCGGAGCGTTATAACCATCATATCCAAGCGCGATAGCACGTTTTTCACCTTTCTTACCTTTGCCACCTTTCTCACTTTTCATCATTATACCCTCACTGAAATGCCGGCCCCTGGTGGCACTTCGGCTGTATTCGGTGTGACGGTTTCTACTTTATCACTAACATCGATCTTCATCGTAATGGCTTGCTGAGCGAGTCGGTCATTAAGCCAATCAATCGTTTGATAAATTCGCTGCTGGAGTGCGTGTGTCGGGGCGGTTAGCGTTATTTTATTCTCGACATCTGAGACGTCGACATCCGCACGAATAAATTGGCGGCCAACGGGAAGATAAAGTCGAATTTGCCAGCTTAGGTTTGGTGCCGACTCCGATGAATCTTGAGCCCCGCATCGACGCGCGTTTACCCGAATAGGGGGTTGCTGGGGGTCGGAAAAGGGCAGCACCCATTGCCACTCGCCCGGGCGAACCGATTCAGCGACCCGTTGTTCGGCCATTAATCGCAATGCGCCCTTCATACCGTCGCCTTCAGATTGTGGTGTCAGCCATTGGCGCAGTAACGTCGCCATTAATTTATCTGCGGGGCGTTGTGACAGCCATTCGGCGATTTTCTCCGGGTTCAGGTCGTGTGAGCGACTCGGTAACGTCCACAATGACAGCAACGATTGTATCAGCGTTTGTGTCGCGGCAGGCTGTTGCTGGATAGTGGCGGTCAGCGCGGGCAATAGGTGTAACTGAGCCAGCACCCCGGAGAGGGATGCCTGGGACTGACCGGTTAGCAACGTAAATTGCGCCTGCGTCAGTGCACGACTGTCTATCTGACCTGTCATTGGTCTTGCAAGCGCTGCTGGTTTTTCCACCCATTGTTGTGGATTCGTTGGCCCAATCTTCATGGTTTCTCACAATTATTTACGCGAGTCACACTTTGCAACCCTATGGTAACTAACAGTCATTTTGACCATTGTGATACTATGCGTCCACTTTTGTAACACAAAGCAGGATGCAACATTTGTCATGTTGGAAGTGAAACAGCTGTGCTGTGTTCGTGATGATCGAGTGTTGTTTGATGCGCTGACATTCTCTCTGTCTCCGGGTGATCTTGTTCAAGTTGAGGGACCAAACGGGGCAGGCAAAACCACGCTATTACGTATTATCGCGGGTCTAGGCTTAGCGGATAGCGGAGAGGTCTGTTGGCAGCAGCAGACGATTACCCAACAGCGCGACGTGTTTTATCGTAATCTTCTCTTTTTAGGGCATACCCCCGGGGTGAAACGCGAACTAACCGCCTTTGAGAATCTCTCTCATGCGATGCAAATGCATGGCAGCTATGACAGTGATGCGATTTGGCAAGCCTTGGCTAAAGTCGGCCTGGCTGGGCGCGAAGATATTCCCGCTGGACAACTATCAGCGGGTCAAAATCGACGCGTAGCATTGGCCCGTTTGTGGCTTACCGACCGTCGATTGTGGATTCTCGATGAACCGTTAACTGCGATTGATAAACAGGGCGTGAAGGTGCTTGAAGCTGTGTTCGAGCGGCATGTCAACCAAGGTGGCATTGTATTGTTCACCACGCATCAAGATATGTTTGTCGACCATCCTTTGCTGCGTCGTATTCGTTTGGGGGCCCAATGATCCAAGCCATGTGGTTGACCATTCGGCGAGAGCTAAAAGTGGCCTTCCGTCAGCCTGCTGACAGCCTCAATCCATTATGGTTTTTTATTATCGTGATTACCTTATTTCCATTAGGGGTAGGGCCTGGCCCGCAATTATTGCAGAAAATTGCCCCTGGTGTGATCTGGGTCGCGGCCTTGCTCTCTGCATTATTATCCTTAGAGCGGCTTTTTCGCGACGATTATCTGGACGGCTCATTAGAGCAGATGATGCTGATGCCTGTCCCTTTACCTGTGTTGGTGATCGCCAAAGTGATTGCACACTGGTTGTTAACAGGGTTGCCTTTGCTGCTTGTGAGCCCGGTACTGGCGTTGTTGCTGTCATTAGATAGCACTAGTTACCAAGCGGTGGTCTTAACCTTGTTATTGGGGACTCCAACACTGAGTTTTGTTGGCGCTATTGGCGTGGCGCTAACCGTTGGGTTACGTAAAGGCGGCGTCTTGTTGAGCCTATTGATCCTCCCTCTTTATATCCCTGTACTGATTTTTGCGACCTCAGCGATTGATATGGCCGCATTAGGGGCAGACATCAGTGGGCAACTGGCTATTCTTGGCGCCATGTTGGTGGGATCGGTCACCTTGGCGCCATTTGCTATCGCCGCCGCGTTGCGTGTGAGCGTGAATTAATTATTAATCAGGAAGTAGAGCAATTGTCATGTGGAAGTGGCTTCACCCTTACGCAAAACCTGAAGTGAGTTATCGGCTCTGTGGGACTTTGCTCCCTTGGTTTGCCGTGCTGGCTGGGCTGAGCTTAATGATCGGAAATATATGGGGGCTGGCGTTCGCGCCCGCAGATTATCAACAAGGCGATAGTTTTCGCATTATCTATATCCACGTGCCGGCCGCAATCTGGTCGATGGGTGCATATATGTCGATGGCGATAGCCGCTTTTATCGGTCGAGTCTGGCAGATTAAAATGGCCGATTGGGCCGTGGGTGCCATTGCGCCTGTCGGGGCCGTTTTTACCTTTATAGCGTTGGTGACCGGCGCAATTTGGGGTAAGCCGATGTGGGGCGCCTGGTGGGTCTGGGATGCCCGACTCACGTCTGAGTTGATTTTGCTGTTCCTTTATATCGGTGTGATGGCACTTTACAACGCGTTCGATGATGCGCGTACCGCCTCACAAGCCGCCGGTATTTTAGCCATGGTCGGCGTGATTAATCTTCCTATTATTCACTTCTCGGTAGAGTGGTGGAACACCTTACATCAAGGCGCCACCATCACTAAGTTCGCTCGGCCGTCTATCGATCCTGGCATGCTATGGCCGCTATTGGTTTGCCTGCTGGGTTTCGCTTGTTTTTTTATCGCCCTGACCTTGATGGGGCTGCGTAATCAAATTTTGTTACGCGAGTCTCATCGACCGTGGGTCCGTGCGCTGGCGGAGGACCACTAATGCATTTTGATAGTATCAGTGCGTTTTTATCCATGGGGGGCTATGCCGCCTATGTGTGGAGTGCGTTTGGTATCACCGCGGGTGCGATGATTGCGCTGATTATCGGTTATCACCGTACTCACAACAAACGCCTGCAAGCCGTTAAACAACAAATCGCACGAGAGCAGCGAATAAAAGACGCTCAATCACTGGAGAACACCTTATGACGCCCCGACGTAAGAAACGATTGTGGATTACCCTTGCTTTGGTTCTTGGCGCCTCGACCACGATTGGGCTCGTTGTTTACGCCTTGAATCAGAATATGGACTTGTTCTATACCCCCACTGAAATCGTGCAAGGCAAACCCGATGGGACCAAGCCAACAGTCGGTCAGCGTCTTCGTATCGGCGGTATGGTGGTAGAAGGCTCGGTGAAACGCGATCAGGAGTCTTTGCAAATTCAGTTTGATGTCGCCGATGTAGGCCCTGCCGTCACTGTGACCTATGAGGGGATCTTGCCGGACTTATTTCGAGAAGGACAAGGCATTGTCGCGCAAGGGGTACTTGTTGATTCGCGTACGGTGAAAGCGAGTGAAGTACTGGCTAAGCACGATGAAGAATATATGCCGCCAGAAATCGCGGAGGCGATGGAGAAAAACCATCAGCCACTTGAATATACCGAGGAGCAAAAACAAGGTAGTCAGTTATGATTGTTGAGCTCGGGCATTATGCGTTAATCCTCGCCCTGGGGCTGGCGCTACTTTTAAGTTTTTATCCCCTCTATGGGGCGAGTAAAGGGCATGAAGGCATGATGAAAATGGCACGACCACTGTCTGTGGGCATGTTTGCCATGTTGCTGTTTTCTTTTATCGCCTTGAGTTGGGCCTTTTACACCAATGACTTTACGGTAGCTTACGTCGCCAGTAACTCCAACAGTGCACTGCCTTGGTACTATCGCCTCACTGCGGTATGGGGCGCTCACGAGGGCTCATTATTACTTTGGGTGTTGGTGCAAGCACTGTGGACGGTAGCGGTGGCTGTGTTTAGTCGCGGCATGCCGCTGTCCTCTGTCGCGCGCGTTTTAGCCGTCATGGGGATGATTTCGGTTGGCTTTTTACTCTTTATTATTCTAACGTCCAATCCCTTTGATCGCACCTTACCTTACTTTCCTGTCGACGGGCGTGATTTAAACCCATTGCTGCAAGACCCAGGACTTATTGTCCACCCACCGATTTTGTATATGGGTTATGTGGGCTTCTCGGTTGCGTTTGCTTTTGCGATTGGCTCATTGTTGGCCGGTCGCTTAGATACCGCCTGGGCGCGTTGGTCACGACCTTGGACTACGGCCGCTTGGCTATTTCTTACCCTTGGGATCGCACTTGGCTCCTGGTGGGCGTATTACGAACTGGGCTGGGGAGGCTGGTGGTTTTGGGATCCGGTCGAAAACGCGTCGTTTATGCCGTGGCTTGCTGGGACGGCATTAATGCACTCGCTGGCAGTGACCGAAAAACGGGGCACCTTTAAAGCCTGGACCGTATTATTGGCGATATCCGCATTCTCATTAAGCTTGTTAGGTACTTTCCTAGTGCGCTCAGGCGTCTTGGTCTCGGTACATTCTTTTGCGTCCGATCCGGCGCGAGGGCTATTTATTCTTGGCTTCCTGGTGGTGGTGATTGGTGGTTCATTGTTGCTCTATGCGTTGCGCGCCTCAGAAATTCGAGGGAACACCAAGGTGTCGCTCATTTCACGCGAGAACGCTTTGTTGGTTAACAATACCTTGTTGATGACCGCGTTGGTGATAGTCTTAATCGGCACCTTGCTTCCCTTGGTGCACAAACAAATTGGGTTAGGATCGGTCTCTATTGGCGAACCTTTCTTTAACTTTTTGTTCGCATGGCTAATGCTGCCTTTCGCCTTTTTCTTAGGGATTGGCCCCTTAATCCGTTGGAAGCGCGATAAGCTTTCCACTCTCGCCAAACCCATGCTCGCAAGCGGGATCGCGGCGGTCGCTTTGGGGATTGGGTCCATTGCCTTATTGGCTGATAGCTTTAAAGCGATGGCGGCCATGGGGGTCACCATGGCGTTGTGGATTACCTTCTTGCATGGCTATGAGCTACATTTACGCGCCACGCATCGGCATCCATTCCGTGTCGGGATCAAAAAGTTAGGGCGCAGTCACTGGGCGATGGTGTTGGGACACATTGGCTTAGCCATTACCATCATCGGTGTAGCCATGGTGGAAAATTATGATATTGAACGTGACGTTAAAATGGCGCCAGGAAGCAGTGTCACGCTGCAAGGGTATACCTTTAACTTTACTGACTTGTCGGAAAAGCAAGGACCGAACTATCAAGCTTATGTGGCATCCTTTGATGTGTACCATGGCGAGCGCTTTATCAATCATTTAGAAGCAGAAAAGCGTTTTTATTCGGTTCAGAGTTCGATGATGACAGAAGCAACCATCGATCGCGGTTTAACCCGAGATCTCTACATTGCTATGGGTGAAGAATTGCCGGATGGCGCTTGGGCGATGCGGCTTTATTACAAACCTTTTGTCCGTTGGATTTGGTTTGGTGCCATCGTGATGGCACTCGGCGGCGCGTTAGCGATCAGTGATAAGCGCTACCGCTTTCGTCGTAAATCGATCTCATCAACTGCGACATCGGAGGCGAAAGGATGAAGAAGTTACTGTGGTTTCTCCCGTTACTCGCCTTTGTTGCTCTCGCTGGCTTTTTTGTCGCCCAGCTCGATAAAAATGCGCAAGGAGACGATCCCACCAAGCTTGAATCGGTGTTGGTAGGCAAGCCGGTGCCCGCTTTTCATCTCGAAGATTTGCAAACGCCGGGCAAAGTGTATGACCAGGCTATTTTTAATGGTGAGCCTTTACTGTTAAACGTATGGGCGACTTGGTGCCCTACCTGTTATGCCGAGCATCAGTTTCTCAATAAACTGGCGTCGCAAGGGGTCAAAATCATTGGACTCAACTACAAAGATGATCGCGGCAAAGCGGTAAAATGGCTGAATAATCTTGGCAATCCTTACCAGATCAGTCTGTACGATGGCGATGGCATGCTAGGGCTTGATTTAGGGGTATATGGCGCGCCAGAAACCTTTTTGATCGATGCCAACGGTATCATTCAATACCGGCACGTGGGGGATGTTAACGCACGTAATTGGCAAGAAACCTTAAAGCCTAAATTTAACGCATTGCAGGAGGAGGGATCGTGAAAAAAGTGATCATGATTGTCCTATTGTGGGCCGGTGCGACCTTAGCATTTGCCAATGCGATTGATGTCTATCAGTTTGATTCGGCCAAACAAGAGGCGCGTTTTCGCGCCCTCACCAGTGAATTACGGTGTCCTAAGTGTCAGAACAATAGCATTGCTGATTCCAATGCCGAATTGGCGCAAGACTTACGGCAAAAAGTCCATCAAATGCTGCAGCAAGGGCGTACTGACGATGAAATTCGCAGCTTTATGATTGCACGCTATGGCAATTTTGTGACCTATAATCCGCCATTGACTGCCTCCACCATAGTTTTATGGCTTGCGCCTGCACTGGTCATGTTCACGGGGCTTGGGTTGATGGTTGTGCGCAGTCGCCGAGCCAAGCAAACGCTGAATGAGGCGTTCAGTGATGAAGAACAACAACGGCTTGATGCGTTATTAGCTTCAGAGAAAGCGACCTTAGCCTCAGAAAAAACGACCGACGCAGAGCCTAAAGTATCCGCTGAGCATGGATCAACCGAACAGAAAAAGGAGCCAAAATGATTGAGTTTTGGGGCGCCACCTTGGTGTTTTTTGTACTTGGCGCGGTGATGTTTCTCTGGCCCCTTTGGCAAAAAAGCGAACACGACCATCAAGCCAGCCGGGATGCACTTAACAAAGCCTTTTATTATGACCGGGTTGAAGAAATCCAGTCTGAGGGTGCCGAAGGGCTGATTGATAATGAGCAGGACCTAACGCAGGATTTGCAACAATCCTTGTTGGACGATATCCCTGAAAAAGAAAAAGCCAAGCAGGCTCGTCATTTGCGCTTAACGCCAATGCAATGGGTGCCGGGGCTTATTGTGCTTGCGATAGTGAGTTTTGGGTTATATGGCATCGAAGGGAGTGCGAATCAGGTCGCGCAGTGGCAGCAAACCGCCAAACAGTTGCCCGAGCTATCAAAGCGGTTACTCGAGGGCGAGAAGCCATTAACTCAGCAAGAGATGCAAGATCTTACCTTGGCGTTGCGGACCCGCTTGCAGCACGAGCCGCAAGACAGTACCGGTTGGTTGTTGCTCGGACGCATTGGCTTGGCCAATCGGGATGGCGAAACCGCCAAAGGGGCGATGGAAAAAGCTTATGCCTTGGCACCCTCACAATCCGATATTCAAGTGGGGTTGGCGCAAGCCTTGCTGTTTGCAGGTGATGAGGCAGACAGTGCCCGGGCGCAGAATTTATTAAAATCTGTAGTGAAAGACGATCCCTTTAATCTACAGGCGATGTCGTTACTGGCCTACCAGGCGTTCGAGCAAGGCCGTTATCAAGATGCCATCGCGACTTGGAATGCGATGAAAACCTTGATTGGCAAAGACGATCCGCGTAACCAAACCCTTGATCAGTCGATTGCCCGTGCCCAGCTAGCCCTCAACAGTGCCGCAGGAGCCAAGATAGCGATCACGGTGAAACTGGGGGAGCAGGTTGAATTACCCGAGGATGGCGTGCTGATCATTTCCGCGCATGCATCGGCTGAGGCAGCGATGCCGATTGCCGCTAAGCGTCTCCCACTGTCTAAGTTTCCGGTTTCACTGGCCTTGGCTGATAGCGATAGTTTGAACCCGGTGCAGGCACTTTCCTCGCTTGATAGCGTGGTGATCAAAGCGCGTATTGACCGAGATGGCAATGTCGCGACTAAGCAAGGCGACTGGGTGGGTGTCAGTGATCCGGTGGCCTTAAGCAAAGGGGTTGAACTGGTTATCGACAAACAGCAGTAACCAAGACAAAATAGACAGATTGTTACTAAGGCTGGGCATTCCCAGCCTTTCATTTTATAGAGGAATCCCATTTGATGTGGAAACGTCTGTGTTTAATGGCGCTTATATTAGGTCTTGTCGCAGGGTGTGCGTCACGCCCACCGGGTGCCGAGCCGCACCCCGATGATCCATTAGAAGGATTTAACCGTGCGATGTGGACGGTAAATTACGATTACCTTGATCCCTATGTTGCGCGTCCGGTTTCGATCGCCTACGTCGATTATGTGCCGAGCCCAATGCGCACCGGGATTTCCAATTTTTTGGGTAACCTAGAAGAGCCAGCCAGTTTTTTAAATAGCGTGCTGATGCTAGAAGGCGAAAAAGCGGTCACCCATTTTAACCGCTTTTGGATTAACACCTTGTTTGGCTTGGGTGGCTTAATTGATATCGCCTCTGCAGCCGATATTCAGCAATACGACCAACGTGAGTTTGGCGATGCGATGGGGCACTATGATGTCGGTACGGGCGCCTATATTATGCTGCCGGGTTATGGTCCCACGTCGGTCAGAGAAGGCGCCGGCGAAGTGGTCGATGGCTTATACCCGCCACTGGCATTACTGACCTTGCCGCAGTCGGCGTTAAAGTGGATGTTTGATGGCATGGAATCACGAGCGGCCTTGGTATCGCAAGAATCACAGCTGGACAACTCGCCAGACCCTTATGCGTTTGCGCGTGAGGCTTATCTACAAAATCGTCGCTATCGTGCCAAAGGGGATGAGGCGTTAGAGCAACAACCGGCCTTGAATGATGAGTTTCTCGATGACTTTATCGATGATATCGACGCTGCACCGTAAGTTAACGTGAGCTCGTTGAGGATAAGCGTGATCAAAAAAACACCACGGCGACACCGTGGTGTTTTTGATTAATCACTCGCATCGACTGGCGAGCGTTTATTGGTCTAGCACTTAAAAACGATAGCTGGCCTGCACGCCGACTAACCACACATTACCGGTGGTCTCACCCTCAAAGTCACCACCGAATGCAGAACCGCCTTTATCCGACGTGATCCCGTCACGCGGCTCTTTTACCGATGCATCTTTGGCAAAGACATAGGTAAAGGCCGCGTCTAGGGTGAGCTGTGGCGTCATCTCATAGCCAGCACCCACGCTTAACCAGGTACGATCGGTTTCTGGGATGGTCAAGGTACGGTTTTGATCACTGACTGCCGAGGTGTCATAGGCAATGCCTGAGCGCAGTGTTAGCTGTTGATCCCACTGATACGTGGTGCCGATCGCAAAGCGGTAGTTATCTTCCCAGTTTTCGACTTTGACCATTTGTGGGTCACTAGACAGCGATGGAATGTCTGCCTCTAACTTGTTAAAGCTGCTCCACTCGGTCCAGTTAAGGCTGGTGTGTATCGCCCACTGCTCAGTCAGCTGATGTAACGACGAGAGCTCGGCGGTGGCGGGGAGAGTAAGATCCATACTGCCCGCGTAGTGTGTATTGCTGAGGGGGGAGCCTGAGCCATTGGGGTTTATATTGTAGGTTAACCCCTCAGCATGCCCATCCAGCGTGAGGTTCACTTCGGAACGGTAATTAAAACCGACACGGTGCTTGTCATTGATGTCGTACACGGCACCCAATTGCCAGCCCCAGGCACGATCATCGCCTTCCATGTATTTGAGAGTGGTTTGTTCAGGAACTAGTAATGTTGTGTTTTTACTAATAGGTAAATTTACATTACGACTGCTTTTCGCCCCAATACTGCCTTCCCCCAGCACATAACGGATACCGGCGCCAATACGCAACTGGTCGGTGGCCTTCCAGGCAAGGTTTGGGTTGATTTCAAAAGTGGTGACCGCCGCTTCGTTACCAAACTGGGTGCCGGTAAAGTCGTTGCCTAAATCGGTTTCCATGCCAAAGTTGGTGGCCAGCGCGATGCCCGCGGTCAAGCGGTCGTCGAGTTGATGCGAAAAGTAAAAGTTAGGGATCACGGCATCATGAGCGACATCATCGGTTGATGTGGGGCCAGTTGAAGAGTTTTGTCCATCAATATCGACGTTGGGATTCACGTAGATGCCACCCGCTGATACCTGGGTGTCCGCCAAATAGCTGAGCAGGGCAGGGTTGCGAAATTGCGCACTGGCGTTATCGGCCATTGCGGCTTCACCGGCAAAGGCACGACCAAGGCCGGTTGCTGAGGTTTCTGCTAACTGAAAACCCGCGCTGTGGGCGGTGGTGGAAAGCGAGCCGAGTGCGGTGGCAACGGCGAGATAAACGATCTTATTATTTTTCATCTGCTTACTTGTTCGCGGTTTAAAGGGAGGCCTAGAGTAAAAGCT